>CALAIO010000278.1 GCA_937923355.1 uncultured Rhizobiaceae group bacterium
ATACCCAGAACAGTTTTTTTACAGACCGTTTCTGTTGTCTCGCCTTCTGCAACCCCGAGCTTTTCATAGAGTTTTGAAAGCGCTGTTTCGACGCTTGCTCCAATCCAGTTTAGAAAATTCTGTCGCATCGAAATGATTGCATTCAGACCGTTCTCAATCGTGCTGTCTGTCGCAAAAGGAATGAGCGCTGCATAGTGTTGCGCGGCTTCACTTTTGTTGCCGCTTAAGACTTGGGCTCTTGCCTGCGTCAGCATGTTGGCCTGTTCAATTTCCTGTAGCGCTTCAAAGTGTCCAGGCACATTTGCTTCCAGTGGGAACTGATGCAAAAGGGATTCACAAAATGCGTGGATGGTTTGAATTTTCAGACCGCCGGGCGTATCCAGTGCCAGGGCAAAAAGCTGTCTCGCACGGTGGCGAGATTTCGCATCTGCCTTTTGATTGGTAGTGTTGAAAATTTCTTCGTCCAGCTTTTCGTCATCCAGCATCGTCCACTGTGACAGCGTACTGAACACACGGTTCTTCATGTTTGCAGCCGCTGCTTTTGTAAACGTAAGACAAAGAATTTTATCAGGCGCATTGCCAGCCAGCATCAAGCGAATGACGCGTTGCGTTAGCACATGCGTTTTACCGGAGCCTGCATTGGCTGACACCCATGCAGAATTTTCTGGGTTGGACGAAGCATATTGTTGCTCAAGCGTGGGGAGAGGAATTTTCATGATTGATCCCCTTCGTCATCGCCAAACGACCATTCGCGCGTTCTGGCAAGATGATCATAGTCACCCGATATGTCGCCGTCCTTAAAAGGCGCGCGCCTCGACAAATAGCCCTGATCCGGATTTTGGTATCCCGCAATCAGTTTTAAAAGCTCGGCTTCAGCATTGTTGATGATGTCATCAAGTGTTCGATCTTTGTTGGCGATGGATTGCGCCTTAAACTCGGCTCCTCTGCGTAGCCGCATATAGGATAAATTATGGATGCCCGCTGAAGCGTCTTCCTTAAACCCTGCACGTTTTGCAATAAGCCCTTCCAGTGCCAGTTGTGGGGAAAGTGTTTGCGCTTGTTTGATCGATGGTCCATTGCCGGTTTTATAATCAATAATATGAAGAGAACCATCGTCGTTTATATCAATACGGTCAGCACGTGCACGTAAGTGAAACTGATTGTCAGCAAGCTTAATCGAACCTTCAATTTCACAAAGCGTTTTGCTAATCTTTTGTTTCAGATGATAGCTTTCTTCCCAGTTGATGTAAGCTTCTGCAATTTCATAAAACCGAAGTTGCCAAATGTTTGAAATATCTGGCGGAAGGTTTTCATCCTCAATATGTTCGTTAGAAAGTTCTTTTAAATAGGCAAGTCGTTCATGGGCTGGCATAGAAACGTCAATCGCTTCGACATAGTCCTGCATGATGGCATGATAAAGTATGCCTTTCAGCAGAGGGTCAGCATCTCGCTCCAAGGGATCGAGGGGCGCAAGTTTCAAAATACGTTTTGCATACAGTGCGTAAGGATCTCTGATCCAGGTTTCGATATCGGTGACAGCCAATGAGGTTGGACGCGCAGCTATCGGTGGTTTGGGTTTTGGTTGCTTAACGCGTTTGCTAGGTTCATTGTTCTTATCAAGAGCCTCTGCATAGCTGAGATATACCTGTCCTCGTCCTCTAAGCGCCTTTGTTTGTTCCTCACCAATCAAGGCCGTTAGCCGCTGTATCCATCGAGAAGCAACCGTGGGTGATTTATCAACCCTTGAAGCACGTGAAAGAAAAATCTCACCCTTGCCCATCAATTGCTGGAAGTCATGCGCTGCAAGGCCTGTACGTCTTTCAGGCGACGACATCCCCAATTCCTGCCGCATCAGACGGTTGAGGAAGGCGTCATTGCGCGTGGTTTGTGGCCAGGTTCCTTCATTCAAGCCTGCCAGAATGACGCGGTCATGTTCAAGCAAGCGGACTTCCAGGGGTCCATAAATATGCAATCTTGGGTGCGTATTGCCACGCGGTCTGGTGACAATACTTTTCAAGATGGCATCCAAAACCGATGGGAAGTCATAGGGTCTGAGCGTGAAGAGACCTTTGTCCAAAGAAAGCATGTCTTCAAAAAGATGCTTCAATTCTCTGGCGCCTTCGCCAGCAAGAATAACCGACTGATCTTCTTCATTAAGCGACAAAGCTTCCGCCGCATTAGCCAGTTTCAGGAAATATGTTTCAAGCGAAACCTCATGCGTCTCTTCGCAAAGTTCAACCAAGGGTGCGAATATGCCATCAAGCCGACGGCAATATTCCATGAGGTCTTCAAAACCCTCATCCATGATTGTTTGAACCTGACTTGAGATATATTTCACATCACCAAGTTGCTCTATGCGCTGGTGGAGAAACGCTTCAAATTTGTCGGGCAGTGGTTTGTTAATAACACCTCGCAATGCAATGAGTTCAAATTTGCGGGCAAGCGTCTCAGCTTGATATCTGTCATAGCCAGCGTTGCAGAGCGGATTTTTTAACAGGGACGCAAGAGATGAGTTTTGAAACGGCAGAAAGCAGATTTGTGAGATCTGTCTTAAGAAAAGTGCAGCATCCGAATTTTTTAAGGGTGTGCCGCCAGTATCATCCACATTAACGTTGAAGCGCTGAAGTTCCATTGAGACACGGCGCGCAAGGTTACGGTCAGGTGTTATGAGTGCAGCTGTCTTTTTGTCTTCAATCAGCACTTCTCTCATGGCTATAGCAATCGCAAGCGCTTCCTGACGTTCGTTACCCGCCTCGATTAATGCAACCTTGGAAAGTGCCTCAGTTGTTTTTTGCGCATTCAGCTTGGTACTTTCGCTAAGCCATTCTGCTGTAAAGCTAGAGGGCGCCATCGCCAGACCAAGCAATTTTTGGCAATAGGTTTCGATATCGGATTGTTTACCCAATTCGGTCACGTTTTCACGTTCAACGCCTAAGCCATAAAGCAATTGAGCCAAACCAAATTGCGGATGAGTTTCAAGGGTTGCCTGATCTTCCCCTTCCGCTTTGGAAAGCGCTTCCCATTCCAAATTTGAAATGGTTTTGTCGACACCTGGCAAAATGACTGCACCGTTTTTCAAGTTGGCTACAGCGTTTAGCAATCTGCGCGTAGAGGCAACAGAACCGGTTGAACCGGCAACAATCACTGGCCCTTTGTTTCTGCCAGCCCGATAGTATTCAGTCCGTAATTTCAAGAGTTCCGCTGCACGTTCGGCAGGATCAAGCAGACCCTTTGAACGCAAATGCTCAGGCCATGCTTCCATGATGATATTAAGAAAAGTGGTGGTAAGCTTCCACCATTCAGCATGATTCTCAGGAACAATGTTTTGAACATTGGACCATTCAATTTCTTCCTGAGTAATTTGGCTTAGTAGAATGCTTAAATCCTGTGCAAGCAAAATGGCGTCTGAACGTGAAGACGGGATCATGATGTCTTCATCACGGTAAATTCTGCGCGTCTCCTCCTCCATCGCATCAACCCAGTGCTGAACCAGGTTTGCAAGTAGCAGCGTTCGCTCCAGCGGCTTTATCTCTTCACCTGGCTGACCAAAGTGACTGGCATCAGGAGAAATTCCAAAATCTTCATCTCCCACATCCCCAAGCGTTTTGATATTGGGAAGCAAAACTGCTTCTTCGTCAAACGCACCCATGAAAGCGGTGGCAAGCGATCTTGCGGCACGTCGGTTTGGTACAAAGATGGTTGCTGTAGATAAAAGTAATGGATTTTTAAGCGGCTCAAAGCCTTCGATTAAACTGCCATCAAGCAGGCTTTCAACAAGTACTTGTAAAAAATCACAGTGCGAGGGAATCGAATAAATATTCGACAGCAATACTTTATTTTTGTTTGAAGCCTCGGTAATCGTCAACACTCCTGTTGAAGTGCTATGAGTTTTCTTCAAGCAGCACTTCTTGCGATGGCATCTTCTGCTTCACGTATCGCATCGGGCGTGCCTACATGCAACCAAAGACCTTCAAGACGTAGCCCGAAGAGACGTTCTTTTTCAAGAGCTTCGTTAAACTGTTGATTTAATGAAAAAGCACCTTTTGGTGCATGTTCAAAAACAGCTGGATTGAGTATGGCAGCGCCAGCATAGGCAAAAGGTGCTATTTTCTTTTCACAGCGTCGTTCAAGTCTTCCATCAGGATCCATACTGAAATCACCTTTGGAGCCAAAGCCAACCGCATTCGCCATTCCCGCAAGGAGTAACATGATGTCCATCTTATCATGCTGCCAGGTTTCAGCCATTCTGTTGAGATTTTGACGATAGCCTTCCACCCAAAACGAATCTGCATTTATCAGATAAAAAGGCTCGTCCCCCAAAAGTGGCAAGGCATTGGCGATGCCGCCGCCAGAATCAAGAAGCTCCTCACGTTCATCTGATATGGTAATTTTCAGGTCATTGCGATGTTTAACGTGATCCTCAATCTGATCTGCATGATAATGTACGTTTATAACCGCTTCTTTGACACCAGCCCGAACCAGTGCATCAAGCCCATGGTCCAGCAATGTTTTGCCATAAACCTCAACAAGAGGCTTTGGAATTTTATCTGTAATCGGACGCATTCTAGTGCCAAGACCAGCAGCGAGTACCATCGCTTTTTCAGGTCCTAAGTTGTTGGGCTTATGTGCAATTATATTCGTTTCTTGCATCTTTTCTCCTACGTCGGTCATCCTAGTTCTCCGACTTTTGAATTCTTTTCTATACGGGACTCAATGCTGTCTCTTTGTTACAGTTTTATTACACTATCAAGCCAGTGTTTATAAGGCTCCAGAATCGGGTGTTGAAGGCTTCTTTGAATGTAATCCTGCATGCGTGGCAGATGTTTCAAATATGCTGGTTTGCCATCACGCTCGTTAAGACGAATGAAAATACCCAGAATTTTCGTAGCGCGCTGTACAGCCATTATGGCGTAACTTTCGCGAAATACATTTTCGTCAAAGGCGTTGTCCTGAGCCATTCTGCATTTGATATAATGATTTATAAGCTCTGTTTCCAGTTGCAGGCTCACATCCACACGGGCATCTTGTGCAAGCGATGCAACGTCATATGCTGTTGGTCCGATCACTGCATCCTGGAAATCAATGACACCGATTCGGTTTGTGCCTGTTTGATCTGCTCGCCATAATATGTTTGGCGAGTGATAATCCCGCATCACTAGAGTTTTTTCATAAGACTGAATTTTTTCGGCATAGCCTCGCCATAGTTCTTCGAACTGTAATGCCTGCTCGGCTTCTATTTTGGATCCTGATTGCGATGGCGCATACCATTGCAGGAGCAAGTCAACCTCAATCAGAATAGCTTCTTCGTCGTAGGATGGAATTTTATAAGTCTCACCAGATTTTAATTCTGCTTTGCTTTCAAATTCACACGCATGAAATGCTGCCAAAAACTCGATTGCCGCCATATATCGTTCAGTGATGGGCACTCTATTCTCATCGATGATACCCTCATCACCAAAATGCTCTATCAGCAACAAGCCTTCATCCAGATTTTGCGCTTTGATTGCAGGGGCAGCAAATCCCTTGTCTCTGATAAGCTCATCAATCGCAACAAACGCGGTCACGTCTTCCGCCAGGTGCGCGATTTTACTATAGGGTTTGCCATCCTTGATCGGGGGGCCATCTGGTAACGCAGGAGCATTCATCAAAAGCAATTGCTCGTTAGCGTGTTTTATCAGCTCATAACTGCGCGCAGATGCGTCCCCCATTAAAGGGTATCGGATAATATTGCGATAGTCAGCGTCCGACAGGAATTTGCGAATTAACAGGCTTCGCTTGATACGATTTAAGAGTTGCAAGTTGCCAGAAAAATTTAGTGCGCGCGCGCTATCGGTGGTTTCAGTGATCTCGATATGAATTGCTTCTTCTGGAATTTCATCAAAGCACTGCTCTGGCCATTCCATCAGGATGCAGCCCTTTTCTAGTGCATCTTCCCAGCCAAGTTCTTCAAGTTCATCCATGCTGGATATTCGGTATAAATCGAAATGAGATACAGCAGGCTTCGTTTCATAGGACTGACAGAGCGTATAGGTTGGGCTTGGCACTTCAAAGTTTTCGTCTTGTGCCAAGTGCCGAATGATGCCGCGCGCCAACACGCTTTTGCCAGTACCCAGATCGCCAGACAAACAAATAAAGTCTCCGCGCCCAAGCACCATGGCAATGTCTTTGCCGAGCTGCGTTGTTTCAGCTTCGCTAGCGGTGTTAAGAGCAAAAGCAACCATGGAATTAAGCTGCTGCTGTAATTGAACTGTCGGCGCTGTATGGAACTTGTTTTATTTCAGGCTCAATCGGAATTCGGCAGATGAAACATGAGCCATTCGGGCTTGCATTTTCCACCTTCACGCTACCGCTGTGCATTTCAATAAAGCCACGCACAATGGAAAGCCCCAGTCCTGTGCCTTTTCTTGCCCCATCATGTGCCTGTGTTTCAAAGCGATCAAAAATGATTTCTTTCAAGTCTTCAGAAATGCCAGGCCCTTGGTCTATAACTTTGATTTCGTGGAAATCACCGTGGGTCTGAGCAGAAATTGTAATTGTACCGCCATCAGGAGAAAAGTTAACCGCATTGGATATGAGGTTTGTCAGAACTTGTGTAATCCGCAAATGATCTGCGATAATGTTCGTATTATCGGCAGATATTTCTGTTTTCATCTGTAGACTTTTTTGAGCAAATACAGGCTTAAAGGTAGAGGCAATGTCGTCCACTAATTCCTGCAGATTAAGGTCTGCAAGCTCTAGCGTCATTGATCCGGCATCAATAGATGCAAGGTCGAGAATGTCATCAACCATAGCGCGCAGTTCATCCGCAGATGAATTGATATGGGAGAGATATTCGGCTTGTTTTTCATTCATGGCGCCTATCTCAGCGGTTGCAAGCATTTCGCCAAAACCTGCAATATTGGTAAGTGGCGCTCGCAATTCATAAGATACGTGCTGAATGAATTTACTCTTCAATAAGTCGGAAGCCTCAAGCGCTTCTGCACGCTCCTTCAATGCTTTTTCAAAGTTTACATTCGCTGTGATGTCTGAGAGCGTCAACATGGACTGCCCATCAGGTAGCGGAACCAGTCTGTATTCGTAGGTAGAGCCGTTACGAAGCTCCAGCCTGCCTTTCAGGTCAGAGCGCTCATCGTCCAGCCCTGTAACCTTGCCAAGAATTTTTTGAAGATCATCCGGGTTGGCAATTGTCTCAGTCCATGCCTCAATAATTTTGACGATATGCAGCCCTTCATCGACTTCCAGATCTGTTGCATTCCACAAGGCTTCAAGGGTTGGATTAAACAGGCGCAATTTTCCATTGGAGCCAAACACTGCGACGGCTTCTGTCAGGTGATCAAGCGTTTCCCCCTGAACTTGCATAAGGGAATTGTAATTACTTTCAAGCGCCAGACGTTCTGTTACGTTTTCAAAAACCCAGGTTGAGCCACCTTCGTTTCTTGGATTGGAGACAACACGAATGGTTTGTCCGTCCAACAGATGCCACCATTCTTCCTTGGGCTCTATTGCCTGATAAATATCTAACTGACTATCGCGCCATTTTCGCCAATCAGGATGAGCGGGTAAAAGTTTTCCTTCTCGCATCGTATCCAGAAGTTCTGCATTCGAAGGTTGCGACTCAAGAAATGCTGTATCCAATTTCCATAGATGCTGAAATCCATTGTTGTGGAATATGAGCTTTTGGGACTTATCAAAAATGGCAACTGCGGTTGCCAATTGGTCAAGCATTCGCGAGTGACCTTCGTTGGTTTCCTTTAGTGTACGGCTAATTTCGTCGACATCGCTTTTATCCAGTGCGATGCCTGCAAAACCAGCATCTCCCTTAACCGAAAAAACTTCCAACTTTTTGCGATCGCCAGCAACTGTTGCAGGAAGCACGCCTTGATAAAGGTCTTCAGTCTCTTGTGTCTTGCTAATTTTTTCGCGTTGTTCCTGATCAAACAGGTTCCAGTCTGTCCCGATAGCTTGCTTCGTATCGGAAAGTTCAAGCGCATCAGCATAAGCTTTATTGATCCAGGATAATTTGCCACCAGCATTGCGTAGCCAAATTGGCATCGGAAGCTGTTCAAATAGGTTTTCAATAGTTTTAAACTGGCCAACTAATTCATGATGGTCGTTTTTAATACGAGCATATTCTAATCGTTCTGGCCCTATTTCGCGAATGCGTACAAAAGCGTAGCTGCCCGCAATACGTCCCTGCGCTTCTAGGATATCACCCTTTTTTGTCTTTAGCGTGGTATCAAAAGGAACGGCATTGGTACGTAATTCACGTTGTAGCGGGTCAAAAGTTTCGAAGGCTTCAGGTGCAAGCCAATTTTTAAACTTCAGGAATTTTTCTTCATCATCAGGTTTACCGTCATAAGAAGCAAGGGTTCCCAACACTTTAGGTGTTTCATTTTCACTGTTCCATACGATGATAGATTGGTCAGACACATTTACGAGTGCTTCATTACGATCATTTTGAGCGCGCAAGTTGGACAGACTACTTTTAAGTTGGGTGTTTTCTGTGCTGATACGGGTGCGCTCTCTGATTAGCCATGAAGCGGACATCAGTGCAAAACTCATTGCGCCGCCAAAAACAGCCAGCATGAGAATTTCTGTTGAATGCAAGGATTCCAGCAACCGATCCTTAAAGCTTAAAGCCTTTTCTTCCTGCGCAATTGCATGTGCAAAAGCCACAGGCAAACTGGCAAATACCAATCCTGCTTTTAACCCCAGTGTTTTTGTACGTGCAATAATTTGCTTACGCACAAAAGGTTTACGCCTTGCGATACTACTTGGTTTTAATAACCCCGGCATGTCCCCGGTCCTCTCGCCGCTCGATTCCCCAGACTGCCCTGCTTTGACACTTCCTTTATTAAATCAAATGATTCGTGGAAGTTTATGATTCTTAACACTTTAAACAATTCGCGATTCGGCGTGAAGCCTTTTTGCAAAAAAAATACCACCGCATTTGTCAATGCGGTGGCTACTATATATTGTGGATAAATGACTAAGAATTAATATCTGTAGTGTTCTGGCTTGAATGGGCCTTCTGTTTCCACACCAATGTAATCGGCTTGTTCTTTGCTCAATTCAGTCAATTTGACACCAATCTTCTCCAGATGCAGTCTTGCGACTTTCTCATCAAGATGCTTTGGAAGGATATAAACTTCGTTATTGTATTCATCTCCCTTGGTCCAAAGCTCGATTTGAGCAAGTACCTGGTTTGTGAAAGATGCTGACATCACGAAAGAAGGGTGACCTGTCGCATTGCCAAGGTTTAAGAGACGACCCTGTGAAAGAAGTATCATGCGATTGCCTGACGGCATTTCATACATGTCCACTTGGTCTTTGATGTTTGTCATTTTCAAGTTGCGAAGGTTTGCGACCTGAATTTCATTGTCAAAGTGACCAATGTTGCCAACGATGGCCATATCCTTCATTTCGCGCATATGCTCGATACGGATAATGTCTTTGTTGCCTGTGGTTGTAATGAAGATATCTGCGTCTGCAACCGTGTCTTCAAGGGTTGTTACTTCAAAACCGTCCATGGCAGCTTGAAGCGCACAAATTGGGTCTATCTCTGTTACTTTAACACGCGCACCAGCGCCACGCAGAGAAGCAGCAGAACCTTTACCCACATCGCCATAACCACATACTACTGCTGTTTTACCAGCCATCATGGTGTCTGTTGCGCGGCGAATACCGTCAACAAGGGATTCTTTACAACCGTATTTGTTATCGAATTTTGACTTTGTTACAGAGTCGTTCACATTAATCGCAGGGAATGGTAATTGGCCTTCCTTGTGCAATTCATATAGGCGGTGAACACCTGTTGTTGTTTCTTCAGAAACACCTTTGATTGCATCGCGTGTTTTTGTGAACCAGCCCGGGCTTTCTTTCATACGCTTTTTGATTTGCGCCTTGATAACTTCTTCTTCTTCAGATGAAGGAACGGGAATGATATCTTCGCCTGCTTCTGCACGTGCGCCAAGCAAAACGTAAAGTGTTGCATCGCCACCATCATCAAGAATTAGATTTGCACCTTCAGGGAACATGAAAGATTTATCAAGATAATCCCAGTGCTCTTCGAGTGTCTGGCCTTTAATTGCGAAAACCGGAACTTTGGCTGCAGCAATTGCTGCGGCTGCATGGTCTTGTGTTGAATAGATGTTACAAGATGCCCAGCGAACGTCTGCGCCAAGTGCAACAAGTGTTTCAATCAAAACAGCAGTTTGAATGGTCATGTGCAATGAACCAACAATGCGTGCGCCTTTAAGGGGCTTTGATGCGCCAAACTCTTCGCGAAGAGACATAAGGCCTGGCATTTCTGTTTCAGCAATATCAAGTTCCTTGCGACCGAAATCTGCAAGGGAAATATCTTTCACTACATAATCTGTGAATTCTGACATGTGATTTCCTTCATGGAATGTGGATTTTTAAATTCGTATTTGCGCGACTTCTATCAGTTCATTTCAATATTCGCAATATCATATAAAGATTTCTTTATATGTTTTAAATCAGGCTCTATTTCTGAGTATGAAATTATTCGTCCTCACCAAATTTACTTTCTATCAATTCGGATAAAGCCTCCAGAACGTCACCAGCCTGATTACCTGTTGCGACCAGATGAATTTGGCTTCCTTTGGATGCGGCCAACATCATCAGGCCCATAATTGAAGTGCCGCCAACCATATGCCCGTCCTTGCTGACGGTAACCTCAGCATCATAGCCTTCAGCGCATTGTACAAACTTTGCAGAGGCACGTGCATGTAAACCACGCACATTTGTAATCTTGAGCACTTTGGATGGTTGATCAGACACGCGGATAATCTACCTACTCATTACCTTGCAAAACCTTGCTGGCAACATGGATATATTTGCGGCCCGCTTCCTGGGCTAATTCGGCAGCTTCCAGAATGTTTTTTGTTTCACGCAAACTTGCAAGTTTAACAAGCATGGGAAGGTTAATCCCTGCAATGACTTCAACCTGATCATCTTGCATCATTGAGATCGCCATATTGCTTGGCGTGCCCCCAAACAGGTCGGTTAAAATAATAACGCCGGAACCTGTTCCAACATCACCAACGGCGCTTGATATTTCATTACGACGTTTTTCCATGTCATCATCAGCTGCTATGTTGATGGCGATCATGTTTTCTTGTGGCCCAACGATATGCTCAAGCGCGAGTTTAAACTCCTGCGCCAAATTGCCATGTGTAACGATCACAATCCCGATCATTGATAAGTCTCCAAATGCAACATTTTTGCTTTCTTCCAATGTTGAGCTTTTTTATTAAACTTGCAAGCTGGCATTTTCATTTAACCATGCAAATATTATCCGAATAGCCTGATTTTCGTGGCGCTGTGGGACTTCAACCAATGGCAGTTTTAGGTTTTCAAAAATCTGATACTTTTGATCAGGCATTCTTTCAATTTTCTCATCCTCTAGAATATTCACAATCAGTCTTACTTTACATGAACTTTTATGAGGGTATTGTAAAATGCCGTGGCCTCGCACTTCAACCAAGCCAGCAATGGCTTCTGGCGTGCATGCTATAAGGCTATTTTTATCATGCTTCAAAAGAACCTGATCATCAGCAATCATGGAAGCATTTAAATTTTCAAGCTTGGAACGCTCGAGTAATCCCAGCATCAAGGAAGTTTTACCACTGCCTGAACTGCCTTGTATTAAAATGCCAATTTCATTGATTTCCAGCGCGCAAGCATGATGATTTGAAGCAGTCATATAATTAAGAATTTTTCGCCTGAGCGCGAGTTTTAGATTTATTCTTTATATCAGCAGGAAGCATCACGATAAATCTCGCACCCGTCTGACCATCGCGTCTGTTTTCAGCGCGGATTTTGCCGCCATGCGCTTCAATGATTTGCCTGCTGATGGATAATCCAAGACCAGAGTTCTGGCCAAAGCCATCCATCTCAGCGCGATCCGTATAAAACCGCTCAAAAACACGATCAAGATTTTCAGCCTGAATGCCGGGGCCGTTGTCTTCAATAATTACAAAAACAGAATTCCGGTTGCGTCCCAATCCAATAGAAACCTTGCCACCAACTTCAGGCACAAAAGAGGCTGCATTATCAATCAGGTTATTCATCACTTGTCCAAGGCGTATGTCGTGTCCAGCTACTATAAAATCCTGAGTGCCATTTTTTGGCGTGTTGATGGTAAGCTTGATGTCGACTTTTTTGTTGCGTTTGATTTCACGACTTGCATTTACAATGTTTTGTAAAAAATCAGCTAAGTCAACTTGTCCTGCATCATCCCGTGCTAGATCTGCGTCCAGTCTGGAAGCATCTGAGATATCAGTAATCAGTCGATCAAGTCGTTTAACATCATGTTGGATAACATCCATCAATCGCTTTCTGGTTTCGTCAGTTTTTGCAAGGGGCAGGGTCTCAACGGCACTTCTCAGTGAGGTAAGTGGGTTTTTCAATTCATGACTAACATCAGCTGCAAAACTCTCAATCGCTTCAATCCGCTGGTATAGTGAATTGGTCATATCACCAATAGAGGTTGAGAGATTTCCAATTTCATCTTGGCGGGTTGAAAAATCAGGAATTTCAACACGGGATTTCACACCCCGCTTAACGCGTATGGCAGCTTCTGATAGCTTTCTAAGCGGGGTTGCGATGGTACTAGCGAGCAAGGCTGACAAAACCAGAATTACGATTGAAGCCACCAGGAAGATGCGCAAAATCGCAACCCGTTCTTCGCGCACAATACGATCAATATCATCACCCTCTGTTGAGAGTAACAAAACCCCCAATACGGCTCTAAAGCGTTGCACAGGGACCGCAACAGAAACGGTCAGTTTACCAGCTTCTGTTTGGCGCACGATATGTCTGGGCGCACCGGTAAGCGCAGATTGCACTTCTTCATATTGTCTGCCTGAACCATCAAGCTCCTGATAAATCGGGTTGCTGTGGCGTTGCAGCAATTTATTGAGCGTATTGCCAATCGTCTCAACCCAGCCAACACGCCGTTCCTGACCGCTAACAGGCGGAAGAGTAAATTGTTTGATTTGCCCTGCGGCATATAAATTACGAGAATCCAGTATGATTGCGCCATCTGAATCGTATATCCTGGCTCTGGTTTGATTGGGTGTAATCAACTGCCTTAAAAGCGGTGCAACCTGTTCAGGATTAATCGGATAGGTAAAATTATCAAGCGGCTCAAGCTTTGGCTGAAGGCTTTCGCCAGCTTTCAATTGCCATAATTTATCTGGGTCAATGGTTATTGCATCAGGCGTTGCGGTAGCTGAACTTGCAATCGTGCTTGCTATAATGCGCCCTTGGGTCAATAGGCTTTCAGTTTTTGCGTCAATCAGCCCTTCACGAAACTGGTTCATGTAAAGGATAGCGCTTAGAAAGATAGTCAAAGCCGCTAGGTTAAGAAACAAAATGCGGCGCGTAAGTGAAGAAAACAGGTTTTGTTTTACGACTTTGAAACTTCGCGAAAGCAGGCTTTTGCGCTTTACCTTGGGCTCGATGTCCTCATCGGCATATTCATCATTTTGAAAAGACAAATCGGCTTGAGGGTTTCTCGCACTGGCGTCTTCCCGCATTTCCTGTTCGACAAGTCTCAGCGTTTGTTTGGTTTTCTCTACTTGACTCAATGGAGAGGTATCGGTTGCAGGTGATGCACCTGCTTCCTTGTGTGACCCTTTATTGATATCAAGCTCGATGCTCAAACAATTTACCCTTCACGAAACCTGTACCCAACACCATAGAGCGTTTCGATCATATCAAAGCTGTCATCTTCGACCTTGAACTTTTTGCGAAGACGTTTGATGTGACTGTCGATGGTACGGTCATCCACATATACCTGATCATCATAGGCCGCATCCATCAGTGAGTCACGGCTTTTAACAACACCAGGCCTTTGCGCCAAAGCGTAAAGAATGAGAAATTCTGTAACAGTCAGTGTCACTGGCTTGCCATTCCATGTGCAAGTATGGCGCTCCTGATCCATAACCAGCTGTCCGCGCTCTAGCGTTTTTGCAGAAGCCTCGCCCGTTTTTGCGCCTGTTTCAGGTAAAGCTGCAACGCGTCTTAAGACGGCTTTCACGCGCTCAACCAAAAGACGCTGCGAGAACGGTTTCTTGATAAAATCATCCGCACCCATTTTGAGACCAAAAAGTTCGTCAATCTCTTCATCTTTGGAAGTCAGGAAAATGACTGGAAGATCGGACGTCTGACGCAGACGCCTCAAAAGCTCCATGCCATCCATGCGTGGCATTTTAATATCAAAAATCGCAAGGTCAGGCCGTTTCATGTTTAGCCCATCCAGCGCAGACGCACCATCGGTGTAGGTTTCAACTTTATAACCTTCATTTTCAAGAGCAATTGAAACAGATGTCAGAATATTACGATCATCATCGACTAGAGCTATGGTTGGCATATTTAGGGCACTCCCTGAGAATAAAACTTAAACTATTAAAATAAGGCAAGACTGCATTGGCGCTATAACTTTGGGCAAATTGTGGCAATCATATAGCTATGATTTACATGTCTGATATCAAAATGGTGATGAAAGAAGTAAGAAGCAAGGGTAGGCAAGGTTTCAGGAGAATAATTACCTCTTAACCTTCATCCCCAAATTAGACCAACTTATTAGTAGAAATTTGCGCTCTAACACTGTAAGACACGCCAAACCAATCGGAAATTTGAGCATAACAATCTCAAAAAGGGCATTAAACGTGACTGAATCTAGCGCAAACGCGATCAAAAAAAATCTCAACGAATTAGGCATTAAGAGCCTTGGTTCGGTTCTGGCTAACCAGCAAGCTCCTGAACTTTATGAACTTTCCATAGCACGTTCAGAGTGCAGACTTACAGATATGGGTGCACTTTGTGTTGAAACGGGCACGCATACAGGCCGTTCTGCGCAAGACAAGTTCGTTGTTGTAGATGATGTCACCAAAGATACTGTTTGGTGGGATAACAACAAATCAATGTCTCAGGAAAACTTTGAAACCCTGAAGGCAGACATGATGGCTCACGCGCAAGACAAGGAGCTTTTTGTTCAAGACCTGCATGGTGGTGCAGATGCGGTTTCCAAAATCAAGGTTCGTGTCGTCATGATGAAAGCCTGGCACGCGCTTTTCATCCGTAATTTGCTCATTCGTCCTGAGGCTTCCGAGCTTGAGGGCTTTACACCAGAATTTACTATCGTTGACTTGCCTGACTTTAAAGCTGATCCGGAACGTCACGGGTGTCGTTCAGAAACAGTCATTGCGTGTGATTTCAAAAATAAACTCGTTCTAATTGGTGGCACTTCTTATGCCGGTGAGATGAAGAAGTCTGTTTTCTCATACTTGAACTTCAAGCTTCCAGAATCTGGCGTCATGCCGATGCACTGTTCTGCAAATCATAATGATGATGGTGAAGCAGCGGTATTCTTTGGTCTTTCAGGTACAGGCAAGACAACGCTTTCGGCAGATCAGTCGCGCACACTCATCGGCGATGACGAACATGGCTGGAACGCAGACGGCATCTTCAATTTTGAAGGTGGCTGTTACGCAAAAACAATTCGTCTATCAGAAGAGTCAGAGCCAGAAATTTATTCGACAACACAGCGTTTTGGTACGGTTCTAGAAAATGTGATTCTGGATGAAAACCGCAAACCTGATTTTGATGACGGATCGCTTACAGAAAATACCCGTTGCGCTTATCCAATTCACTTCATTCCAAATGCTTCATCATCAGGTACAGCACCACATCCAAAAAATATAATCATGCTGACCGCAGACGCCTTCGGCGTATTACCTCCGATTGCAAAATTGACACCAGCACAGGCCATGTATCACTTCCTTTCAGGTTATACTGCGAAGGTTGCAGGTACAGAAAAAGGCGTAAGTGAGCCGGAAGCTACATTCTCAACGTGTTTTGGTGCACCATTTATGCCGCGTCACCCGTCTGAATATGGCAACTTGCTGCGTGATTTAATCGCAAAGCATAATGTAGATTGCTGGCTGGTAAACACAGGCTGGACAGGCGGTGCTTACGGCATTGGTAATCGCATGCCAATCAAGGAAACAAGGGGTCTTCTTTCAGCTGCGCTGGATGGTTCGTTGAATAACGCAACATTCAGAACAGATGATAATTTTGGTTTCATGGTTCCGGAAGCAGTTTCAGGCGTGGATACATCAATCCTGAACCCGCGCGGCACTTGGGCAGATACTGCTGCATATGATGCGCAAGCTCAAAAACTGGTTGGCATGTTCATCGCAAACTTTGAACAGTTCGCCGCACACGTCGATCAAGACGTACGCGACGCAGCACCTTTGGCAAGTTAAATTATCCGCCAAAAATAAGATCAAGAATAGTCTTTGGCTTTTCTCGCGTTTGCCCGCCACCTACATTTGCGCTAGGGCGTGGGTTACCGTCAATCTCTGACAAAGATTTTCTTTGAGGGCGTTCAATGGAAAGCTCATTGGATTTAGGTTGTCGCACTTGTTGCGTTTGCCCCACGTTCTGTTGCGGTTGCGGTGTTGGAATTGCCGCAACAACGGGTTGGTAATTGCCCGGA
>CALAIO010000279.1 GCA_937923355.1 uncultured Rhizobiaceae group bacterium
TATGGAATGACTATTGAAAAATAACGAGCAACGCTATTATTCGGGTCGATTTCGAGTACGCGGTTCATCGTACGCACAGCATCATTTAAATGACCAGAATGCCAATAAGATTGAGCTACATTAAAAACAGTATTCACGTCATTGGGTGAAAGTTCTATTGCCCTTTTGCGGCTATAGGCTGCCTCTTCATCAGCCTCTTTTGTATCAGAGAGCCCATCAACACTTGCAAGATAAGCTAATTTGTCAGCCATCACAGAATATGCAGGCCCAAAATCAGGGTCTTTTTTGACAGCTAAACGCGCCAGCGCCAAACGCTCCTTTTCCCAAGTCAGACTGTTTTTTGAGGGGCCTGAAAACCAGGTAGACATTACAAACAATTGTCGCGCCGTTAATGTTTCAGGGTCACGTCCTTCTAATGACTTTTGTGATTCCCCGAAGATTTGCGAATATAACTCACCCGTAATCTTGCTGACGACTGTAGCCTCATCTCCTTCCAATTCATAAGCCCGCCCCCAAACAATTGAATTGGTGTGTGCATTAATCAACTCGACTAATAGCCGTTGTTTTAACTCCTGCTCTCTCACCGTCATATTGATGAGATAATCACTTCCTTGCGCGACATCAGGCGAAGAAACGACTTTTAAAGCTTTGTTACGCGATAAGGAAATTCTAAATTCCTGAATATAGCCATCAAGTTGAGCGCGTTCTTCACTGCTTAAAACGCCACGCTTCATTTCGCCAATCGAAAGATTAATTGAACGACTAATGCTCTCATTTGAGGGCTTATTATTTAGCACGTAAAATACAGCAAAAACTAAAAAGCCTGCCAGCGCCAAAATTAAAGCTTTGGAAAACAAATTACTTGAAGCAGGTGCTTCATCAGTAGGTTCTGAATTAACTTCATTAGTTTCAGGGTTTAGGTTTGCAGTAAATACAGGTCGATAAGTCCCCTTTGGAACCTCAATTTTAACAGGATCGTTCTTACCTTCTTCTTGATAATAGGCAAAAATATTTTGTCTAAGGCGGCCAAAATTAACACGAACACTAGGGTCAAGCTGAGGGTCAAATGAATCTGGTTTACCCAGCGCATCAATTCCAATGGAAAAAGCCTTAATGGCATCGCCCTTACCCTCAAGCTCGCGAAAAACAACGTATTCGAGGATTTTTTGAAGCGCAGGTGATGCCTGTAGCTGATTTGAATTTAACAATCGAGAAAGTGCTTCTTTTGCATCTTTATGATCAATATTTTCGCCTACCAAAACGCCCCCTGCAGTTTAAAAAAAATATCAAAATCATATGTTACATTACTGTAACTTACATAAGTGACTTACGTGAGTCTAATTTGAGATTTGCGGGCGTTTTTGTCAAATAAAACAAACTATTATTTTTTGCTGACTAAGCAACCAGACTCGGATATTTTCCTAATCACAGACAACTCAGGATCCAAGCTATGAATAATCCAGCAGACGAAATCATACTTCATAATTACCCACAATCCCCTGTTGCTGAAAAAGCGCGTGTTGCTTTTGGCATCAAAGGACTAAGCTGGCGTGATGTTGAAATTCCTCGCATTGTTCCAAAGCCATTTCTGACACAACTCACCGGCGGTTATCGCCGTACGCCTGTCGTCCAAATCGGTGCGGATATTTATTGTGACAGCCAATGTATCATTCATGAGTTGGAACGCCGTTACCCGTCTCCTACATTTTACCCAACCAAAGATGCAGGCCTTGCATGGTCTTTAAGCCGCTGGACGGATGGAGAGCTATTTAATCAAGCCGTACAAATTGTGCTTGGCTCAAATATGGAAGACTTGCCCGCTGACTTTGCAGAAGATCGTGGCAGGCTTTACATGGGCCCTGATTGGGCTGAGGGTTTGAAGAAAGCGAATGCAAACCTTCCCCATTTGGTTGCACAAATCAGAACGCCATTTGATTGGTTGAACGAACAGCTTTCTGATGGCCGCAACTTCTTGTTTGGAGACGCTGCGGGAGCAATTGATGCGCAGATATATTATGTTGTCTGGTTCTTGCGAGGCAGATGTGTTCAAGGCCCCGCACTTCTATCAGAGTTCAAAGAACTTGAACGCTGGGAAGAAAACGTAAAAGCAATTGGTCATGGCAATTCCTCCCCAATGACACCACAAGAAGCCATTAAACGTGCAAGTGAATGTGAGCCAATTAGCACATCAGGTATAGATGCTAATGACCCACAAGGTTTCAAAGCAGGCATGGAAGTTGAAATTTCACCTGACGTCGATGGCGGCGAGCAACCAGTGACAGGCAAAATTGTAGCGACGAACAGCAAAACAATCACAATCTCTCGCCATGATGAAGAAGCTGGAAATTTAAACGTGCATTTTCCACGCGCTGGGTATAAAGTAAACTAAATTAGTCAAGTTTAATTCTAAAGGTGATTTATGCTAGATCCAGAAAAACCCGTTGTAGTTGTAACAGGCGCAAGCCGCGGCATTGGCCATGGTATTGTAAAGCATTTCTATGACCAGGGCTGGGAAGTAATCACGATGGCGCGTACTTCCTTCTCAACGCAATGCCCGTGGGCAGAAGGCATCATCAAGCATATCCGTGTTGATTTATCAGATACAAAATCAATAGAAACGGCTTGTCAGGAACTTCAAACCAAACTCGATGGCCGTGGCCTAAACGCATTGGTGAACAACGCAGGCATCTCTCCAAAAGGAGAAAATGGCGAGCGCCTGGATGCAAGCAAAACATCCGTTGAAACTTTTCTGGCGGTACAACAGGTAAACCTCGTTGCGCCCTTGATATTGGCACAAAAACTGATTGACCCACTCACAATCGCCAAAGGTTCTATCGTCAATGTTTCATCTATCGCGGCTCATAGCGTGCATCAGTTTGCGGGCGCTGCCTATGCGATATCTAAAGCAGGTCTCTCTACGCTCACCCGTGAACTAGCACATGAGCTTGGCGAAACAGGCGTAAGAGTGAATGCTGTTGCTCCTGGTGAAATCGCAACGTCGATTTTGTCACCAGGCACTGACGAACTTGTACAATCAGATGTGCCGATGAAACGCTTAGGCCGTCCCATGGAAGTTGCAGAAGTAGTCTATTTTTTAGCTAGCGAACACGCTTCATATGTGACAGGTTCCGAAATACATATTAACGGTGGTCAACACATATAA
>CALAIO010000280.1 GCA_937923355.1 uncultured Rhizobiaceae group bacterium
GAAAATGCGTTCATTGAAGAAGTGGGTGAAATAACCGAAGCAGTAGCACGGCTTAAAAAGCGTGGTGTTCAAATTTCTATTGATGATTTTGGTACAGGCTTTTCCAACCTTACACATCTGAAAATGTTGCCGTTTGATAAAATCAAAATTGATCAGTCTTTCATTCGCGACATGGCATCTAATCCTGAAAGTGAAGCCATCGTGAAGAATGTAATTGCACTTGGTAAAAGTCTTGGTCTGCCAACCGTTGCAGAAGGCATTGAGCTTGGTGATAACAGAGACACTTTGCAAGAATTGGGTTGTTCAATTGGTCAGGGGTATCTTTACGCAAAAGCTTTAAAGGCTGAAGATGTGATGCCGTTTATTGAAAAATATCATGCAGAAGTTATTTACCTTGATAAAGTGGCTTAGTTGTTAATCAGCGTAAACCTAGTTTGCTAAGTAGCCTTTCGCGTTTCATTAGCCACCAGCCTGACTCTATTGGCGATAATGAATGATTTTCATTTGCTCCTAATTTCTGTGCTGCATGCAATGGCCAGTTTGGATCGTCCAATAGTTCTCGAGCAAGCGCAATCATATCTGCCTGACCTGTTTCTATAATTTCCGAACATTTATCCGCATCCCACAAGAAGCCAACAGCCATGGTCGGTATGTCTGAAGCTTTTCTGATTTGTGATGCAAAGGGGACTTGGAAACCTTGTTCAATGACCATGCGTCGAGGCCGTTCTTTTCCTCCAACGCCGCCTGTTGATGTGTCAATCATGTCAACGCCAACTGATTTGAGTGCTTTTGCTATCTCAATGGTATCTTCAATTTCTATTCCACCATCAAGCCAGTCCGTTGCAGATAAACGGAAGATTAGCGGTAAGTTATCTGGCCAGAATTTACGAATGGATTTGGCTGTTTCTATTGCAAAGCGTTGACGATTGTCTGCATTGCCGCCCCAGCAATCGGTTCTTTGATTGGCGATTGGAGACAAGAATTGATGCACCAAAAAACCATGTGCTGCGTAAACTTCAATCACTTTAAAGCCTGCTTCGTGTGCTCTTCTGGCTGCTTGTCCAAATGCTTCGATTGTATTTTCTATATCCGCATTGCTCATTTCTTTGGGAGTAGGCCAACCTTCTGCGTATGGAATTGGGGCAGGGGCGATTGCTTCCCATGGATGTTCTTCGCGTTCTTTAATGTCTTGAGAGTCCACAGGTGTTTCGCCATGCCAGGGACGTCGCTCTGATGCTTTTCGTCCTGCATGTCCTAATTGAATTCCAGGGACTGACCCTTCCTGTTCTATAAATTTGCAAATTCCCTTAATGGGGTTTATCTGGTCATCATCCCAAAGCCCCAAGTCGCCGTGAGTTCTTCGTCCGTCCTTTGTGATTGCTGTTGCTTCTGCATAAACAAGCCCAGCGCCACCCATTGCAAACCTACCCAAATGTACCAAATGCCAATCATTCGCATAGCCATTTTTAGCCCGATATTGACTCATCGGAGAAACGGCAATTCGGTTTTTGAAGGTAACGTCACGAAGAGTGTATGGTGAAAAAAGCTTGGACACGAATTATTTCCCAGTTGAATGATTTGCCAAAATAGCAGCTGCAGCTGACAGTGACGTTTCGCCATGCGGTATCTTAAGTGCTTTCATTGCAGTTTCAATCGTTCCCAGAGCGCCTAAAATCATCGGCGGGTTTATATGCCCCATATGACCGATGCGTAGGTGCGCGTCGAAAGCATCTCCTTCAAATCCGAGAGGTATGCCTAGTGTTAATCCCGCTTCGCGCTCGCACCACTCGCGAATTTTTGTTGCATCCTTGGGTGCGGTAGCAATCGTTGTAACTGCGTTTGAGCGTTTTGACTTGTCTTTAATATTTAAACGCAAACTTCCGCCTTTGCCCCAATGATCGATTGCTGACCAGATGGCATGAGCGAAAGTTGCATGACGTTTCCAGCAAGCTTCTATCGTCTCTTCATGAACAAGAATATCAAGCGCTTCGCGTAGACCATAAAGATGATGGGTAGGTGCTGTGCCATCGAACTGTCTATAAAAAATATCTGATTGCGTTCTCAAAACCCAATCCCAATATTCACCTGGTTGCACGCGTTTTCTTGCTTGTGAGGCTTTGTCGTTAAAATAAACAAAGGCGATCCCGGCTGGTGTCATCAAACCCTTTTGACAGGCAGCGATGGTGACGTCTACGCCCCATTCATCCATTCTGTATTCATCACACCCAAGAGAGGCTATGCAATCGACCATGAAAAGCGCTTCATGGTTTGCTTCATCTATGGCGTTTCTTAGGGCTGCTATATTATTTTTTACTGACGAGGCTGTATCGGTCTGAACTGCCAGCACTGCTTTAATTTCATTTTCGGTATCTTGTTGAAGCGCTTCAAAAAGAGCATTGGGATCTGCAGTTTCTTGCATGCCAAAGTCAAGGATTTGTGTCTCAATTCCAAGACTGCGCGCCATTTCACCCCACGTAATGGGGAACTTTCCTGTACCCAGAATGAGCACCTTGTCGCCAGCAGTTAATATATTTCTTAATCCGGCCTCCCAGGCTCCGTGACCATTAGCGATATAAATCGCAACTTGATGTTTGGTCTGGGCAACAGTTTTCAAATCCGGATAAATTGTATCCACCATATCAACCAATTCGCCTTCATAGATGTTTGGCGATGGGCGGTGCATCGCGTTTAAAACGCGCTCCGGAATGATGGATGGGCCAGGTATTGAGACTTGTGGGCGGCCAAAATTTAGCGACATGAATAACAGCCTAATATAAGTTTTATTTCTAATGTTAGAGTAGTGAACTATAGATTCTTTTCAATCTGATTTAGCAAATGTGAAGGATTATTTACGAATGTTTTGCATCCTGCATTTGATAATTCTTCCCTAGTGCCATAACCGTAAAGCACTCCAATAGAAGCTAAGTTATTATTTTTAGCGCCAATGATATCGAACTTTCTATCTCCCACCATTACTGTAGTTTCTGGGTTTAGTTGTTCACTTTCTATAATATATGATAATAAGTCTGTTTTATCTGCGTTAATGCCATCCAGCTCAGAACCATGAACAGCTTTGAAGAATTTTGATAATTCCAAATAGTCTAAGATCGTTTTGGCAAATACCTTTGGTTTGCTAGTAGCAAGGTATAAATTAAATCCACTTGATGATAATTTTTTAAGAATGGTTTGAATATCAGGATAAAGCTCGTTCTCATATATGCCTTTCGTGCTGTAGCGTTCACGGTAAAGCGTAAGTGCTTGTTGAGCCAAATCCTCATCACCCATTAGAACTGTAAAGCTATCATGAAGAGGTGGGCCAATACACCAAGTCAATTCATTAGATGTAAGTGTTTTTTTTCCTAGTTTATCTAATGCGTAATTAATGCAAGATGTAATTCCAAGCTTTGGATCAATTAACGTGCCATCAAGGTCTAGGCAGATTGATTGAATTACCTGTGTTGTCATCCTCTGTGTTCTTCTTCACTTGTAGCAACTAATGCCTTGTTGAAATGAGACAAGGCTTTCACCTGTGTTGCATGGCCGATGATGATGTTGTCACGTTTGCTGTCGACAACCGGTAAATCTGGCAGGCCGTTATCATCAAACATGCGTAAGGCTATTTCCAGGCTATCAGTTTCTTGCAAAAATACAGGATCTTCATCTGCCTGTTTGGTTAAATAAACAGGTTCTGCATCTTGTTCCAAGGGGGTCATGAAGTCTTTCACCTTGTTTGAGCGCATGACATATTTATGGGGGCCATCTCGGAAAAACAGGCCGCGCATTTCCAATTGCCATTCAAAAAGCGAATGGCCGTGAATTGCCTGATTGATGCCGGTAGCGATGGAAACTGCGAGTAAAAGCGCGATACTTAATGTGTATCCACCTGTAAGTTCAAACACTATCATTGTCGTTGAAAAAGGTGCGCCCAGCACTGCAGCTGCAACAGCGCCCATGCCAAGAATAGCATATAATCCTTGGCTTGATGAAAGTTCCGGAAACACATTGGAGGCCATCAACCCAAATGCACCGCCTGCCATTGCGCCAAGGTAGAGGGCAGGGGCAACAACGCCGCCTCCAAAGCGCGACGCCAGCGTAATCGCAGTTGCAGCGGTTTTTGCGACCAATAGTACCAACAAGAGCTGTAAACCAATCTGATTTTTCAGCGCCATGTCGGTCGCTTCATAGCCAACGCCCAGAACTTCGGGGAAGAATATGGCAATACTGCCAACTAGAAAGCCGCCAATCACAGGGCGCCAGAATAAAGGAATATCAATACTACGTGCAACATAATCCGTGCTAACCAGAGCAAACTGAAAGATTACCGAAACAAGTGCGCATACCAGACCCAGAATGGCAAAGGCTGGAAACTCCCAATATGAAGTGATTTGATAAGCAGGAATTTCAAAGGCCGCTATGTCGCCGAACCATAATCTTGAAAAAATCGTACCGCTTACCGCTGCAATAACAATGGGTACAAATGAGCGTCTGGAGTAATGCCCCAAAACAATTTCATGAGCAAACAACACACCTGCAATTGGTGCGTTAAAGGATGCGGAAACCGCAGCCGCAGCACCACTTGCCAAGAGCGTGTTTCTTGAACCGTGTGGCACTTTAAAAAGGTCTGAGAACCATGTGGCAATAGCTGCTGCCAAATGCACCATTGGTCCTTCACGACCAGAACTTGCACCTGCGCCGAGTGAAATTGCTGTTGTACCCGCGGAAACAAGTGCGGATTTCATGTCAATGTCACGACCATCAATTGCGCGTGCTTCCATAACGTCTGGAATACCACCTGTACGACGTAAAGGAAGGTAGTTTGTCAAAATCCAGCCAACAACCGCACCGCCAATCATGGGTGCCAGTAAAATGATATACCAAGGTGTATTTTGGGCAGCACTGACAACATTCTCGGTTCTGTCAAAAAGCCATGTCCATTGTACCAGACCAATGGCTTCGCGAAAAATAATTGC
>CALAIO010000281.1 GCA_937923355.1 uncultured Rhizobiaceae group bacterium
CAGAGTTCTGAATTCATACTACAGTTGCTTTACCCCCACCCATTCCCCTGCGGCTCCGCCTTGGCTCATGTGCCTCCCCACAAGGAGGAGGCAAGAAAACAAAAGGAACCCAAATGAAACAAGACATACGAACCCGATTTAACGCAGCCAAATTACTCCAGACCGACATCAACGCGTGGCTTGATTGCAAGCAACAGCTTTGCCGCGACAAGCAATCCTGCTTGGGGGGCGCACGGGGGACTTGTGCGCGGACGTTGGGCTGGCCTGCTTGTACTAGTGAAGGCAAGGAACGATTGCGCGAGGCGAAAGTGCAATGGCGGCGCACAGAGCGCTATGAGAAAGAACCGCCATCGCAGCGCAGCATGCGCAGACTGACCGAAGAGATGGAAGCGGTTAACCTGATGCTAAGAGCGCGTGAATATTCGCCTTGAACAAGTCAAAGCGCGGCAAATTCAAATTTCGTGAAATGAAATACGGGAACAATAGACGAAGTAAATCCTTTTGACTTTATAGATCTGCAAAGTGTGCATTGCGTCACACATCAAACATGTTCACGCAATTCGTTACTTGCATGTTATAAAGCACCCATGAATAGTGGTGACATGACGAATGATAAATGATAAATGAAGGAAAACACGATGAAACAAGTATCAAAAATTATTGCAGGCGGTTTGTTCGCTATAGCTTCTTTGACCAGTGTTATGCAACCTGCCCACGCGATTAGTGCGAATTTTCCGGGCGCAGTTGTTGCGAAGATTAACAGCCAGGGCTTTGACAAGTGCAAGTCCATGGGGGACAGCGGCTATACAGCTGTGGCACGCGGTGTCCTTGGTGATGGCGGCGGCGGTGATCGCTCAAGCGGTTTCAGAAATTTCCAAATTCGCACCTGCTTTACTTCAAGCGCTGCCTGTAACAAGTTCATCGATCGCATTGACCATAAAATCAGCCAGATCGAGCAACTTTATTACGCTGGCTGCAAACCCCGCGCTTAAGGTGTGAGCGATGAAGAAAATTATTCTATCACTCGCATTGAGCGCCATGGTTGCATCTCCGATTTTAACAGCAGCCAGCATATCGCAAGCGGCTGTTGCAGGACGCGGATCAATCACCAAGATTAATGGTGAAGGGTTTCGCAAATGCAAGGCCTTTGATGAAAGCGGCGCTCAGGCATGGACTGCAAATGCAAAAGGTCGTCTGGAAGAAGACAGCGGAGGGTTCCTCGATATTTTCAATATCAAAACCTGCTTTGCGACAAAGTCAGAATGCAACCGGTTTATTGATCGCATTCACCACCACGTGCTTGGCATTGAAGAATTGCGCTATGCCCGCTGCACTGAGCGGGGCTGATAACCTAAGCGTTTAAAAATGGATTGGTTCGGCGTTCTTCGCCGAACGTGCCGCCTTGGCCATGACCGCAGAGAAAGGTCACATCATCGCCAAGCGGAAAGAGTTTGGTTTTAATCGAGCGAATAAGATCATCATGGTTGCCACCAGGAAGGTCAGTTCGGCCCACAGAGCCGGAAAACAAAACATCGCCGACATGGGCAAAGTTTAATTCTTCGGAGAAAAACACCACATGGCCCGGCGCATGACCAGGGCAATGCAGTACATCAAACTCGAAGCCAGCGATATCAACCGTATCGCCCTCTTCTAGCCATTGGTCGGGTGTTACATTTTTAAAAGTGCCAGGCATGTTATATTGCTTGGCAACCGTCTCCACGGCCTCACAAAGCGGTTTATCATCAATATGCGGGCCAATGATTTCAACATCATAATCCGCCTTAATTTCCATTGCACCACCGACGTGGTCCAGATGGCCATGGGTCAGAAGAACTGCTGTTACATCCATACCAATTTCATTCACCGCCTCGCGAATACGGTCCGTATCACCACCTGGGTCAACGATAACGCCACGCTTTGTGTCTTCATCCCACATCAAGGTGCAGTTTTGCTCAAACGGCGTAACAGGAACAATCGCAATGTTTAACTTTGGCATAGGGAATACTTTCAAGGAGATTTTAAATTTTAATCAGTCATACAAAAAGGGCGACTGCCAAGCAACCGCCCTTCTATCAAAGATATATCTAAGTGTAAGACTTGGAGTGAATTACTCTGAGCCGCCACCTTTGTTACCAAGCAACATGCCAGCAATGCCAGTCAATGCACCACCACCAACAGCGCCACCACCGATTTGGCCAACAAGTGAACCAAGATCAAGACCGCCTGCAGCTGCACCCGCATCACCAGTTGCCGCACCCGCAGCACCGCCGATGAGTGAACCCAATGCTGAACCGCCAGCGATACCGCCGATGCCGCCAGCAAGTAACTTTGGCAACATGCTCATTGCTGCTTGTTTCATGATACCACCAGCAACGCCGCCGCCGACCATGCCTGATACTGCTTGAATAATTAGAGGTAGAATAGCTTCCATTATATTTGCTCCCTGTGTGGTTCGAAAAAATGAACCTTTAGTGGCAACCCCTGCCACGAATTTAGCATCTAAATAATGCCCAGCAGAACAATACTCCCCTGTTAACCAAAGGTAAACCTTTATAAAGTTTCTCTTAAACTTTATGGTTAATAACTTATGAAGGAGTTTTAAGTCAAAAAGCCTAAGTTCAGAGCCTAAGAAGCGTGCGCACGCACAGCTTTGTCATAATCTTCCATCAAGGTTTTGCAAATTTCACCTGGTGTGAATTTATATTCACCAATTTCAGACACGGGTGTTACTTCGGCTGCAGTGCCTGTCAGGAAGCACTCTGTAAAGTCAGCCATTTCATCTGGCATAATGGCACGCTCAATAATTTCGATCTGACGTGCTTTTGCCAAATCCACTACCGTTTGACGTGTGATACCATTAAGAAAACAATCCGGAGTTGGCGTATGAATTACACCGTCTTTAATAAAGAACACATTTGCACCCGTCGCTTCAGCAATCTGCCCGCGATAATCCAGCATCAAGGCATCCGCATAGCCATTTTCTTCCGCTGCATGTTTGGAAAGCGTACAAATCATATAAAGCCCAGCAGCCTTGGCGAAACAGGGAATGGTTGCAGGATCAGGGCGACACCATTTGGCACGGTCAAGACGAATGCCTTTCAAGCGCTCTTCGGGCGCAAAATAGCTTGGCCATTCCCAAACAGCAATCGCAACATTAATACGGTTGGATTGAGCAGAAACACCCATCATCTCACTGCCACGCCAAACAACAGGTCGAATATAGGCATTGGTCAAACCTTGCTTTTCAAGAGTATCAATACAAGCCTGATTAATCTCTTCAACCGTGTAAGGAATTTCCATACCCAATTCATTGGCAGAAAAAAACAAACGCTCTGTATGTTCTTGAAGTTTGAAAATTTGCCCTTCGTAAGCGCGCTCACCTTCAAAGACACTGCTCGCATAATGAAGACCATGCGTCAGAACATGTACATTCGCACTTTCCCACGGCACCAATTCGCCATTAAACCAAATATGACCACTCATTTGATCGTAAGGAACGCCTGCCATTTTCTTCTCTCCAAGCAATATTTATGTAAATTTTTGTAAAACTAACTAACATTTTGCTATTTTTCACAGCAAAAAGCGTAGGAGCAAAACAAAACTATGTCAACACTACTGACATAGTTTTAATTATATGCCATAAAAACAACTATGAGTGATATTCAACAAGCGATAAAAAACCCCGTCACAAGCGACGACATTGATGAGTTGGAAACAATTGAATTATTGTTTTTTGCCTATCGTGATTTCATCTCGGACCCAGACCGGATTTTACAAAATCTTGGATTTGGGCGAGCCCATCACCGCACTTTATATTTCGTAAGTCGCAATCCGGGTATGACAGTTGCCGAGCTCTTGTCGATCTTGAAGATTACCAAGCAAAGTCTTGCAAGGGTTTTGCGTCAACTTATTGACTCCAATTATATCCTGCAAACGGAAGGGACAAACGACCGTCGCAAGCGACTATTGTATGTAACAGACAAAGGAAAAGATTTGGTTTTGGCATTATCGCAGCCACAGTCAAACCGCATCCAAACCGCATTTGAAACGATTGAACCAGACGCGCGGCAACATATTATTGAGTTTTTAAATACCATGATAGGACCGCAAAAATAACGGTCATAAATTGAACAACCTGATAGCGTTGTTTCAAACGGATATAAAACTTTATTTGTAGAAATTAATCTAAGCATTAAATTAAAAGGGTATTTCGGATGGATGGACATATGAATAGTAATGCCCCAATTATGACAAAGCCTGAAGATGAAGCGCCTCACGTACTTGTGGTAGACGATGATAAACGCCTCAGAGAGCTTCTTTCCAGATATTTATCCAGCAATGGATTTCGCGTATCAAACGCCTCTGATGCAAGCGAAGCACGCAGAAAAATAGAAAATATTGAGTTTGATTTACTGGTCGTAGATGTGATGATGCCAGGCGAGACAGGCATTAGCCTGACGAAATCCCTGCGTGAAGTTAAAGAAGTTCCAATCCTGATGCTAACGGCCTTGGCTGATATTGAAAATCGGATTGAAGGACTTGAAGCAGGCGCTGATGATTATCTGCCGAAACCTTTTGAACCGCGTGAACTCGTCTTGCGGATTAACAGCATTTTAAAACGGACCATAAAGCCCGATGAGCCTGCCATAGAACAAGTCCAATTTGGAGATTATCACTTCTCGGTCACGCGTGGCGAATTAAAGCTTGATGGTGAAATGGTAAGGCTTACAGACCGGGAACGTGAAATTCTCACAACCTTTGCCTCAAAACCAGGCGGAACGATTGCACGCCACGAACTTCTTGGTTCAGAGAGCATTGCGGGCGAGCGCAAGATCGATGTGCAAATCAATCGTCTGAGACGCAAAATCGAAGAAGATCCAACCAATCCAAAATGGCTTCAAACTGTCCGTGGCGTCGGATATCGTTTAAGTGTGAACGCATAATCAAAAAACCCGTTTAATTTATTCAGTTTTCTTATTGCCAGTAGTGTGGAATATTATAGCCTGATGTTTTTGAAACCTGTATGAAAAGCAGTTTCAAGTTCGTAAAATAACAGGCAATGAATTGACACTTAAAGAAGCAGATACTAGCCCCTTGCCACTTAAGAGTAGGCGCAATCCTTTGCAGGTTTTTGCAAGGTGGTTTTCACGAAAAATGCCGAAAGGCCTTTATGCAAGATCACTTCTAATCATCATTGTTCCAATGGTCGTGCTACAATCAGTAATTGCTTTTGTCTTTATGGAGCGCCATTGGCAAACCGTTACACAAAGACTATCTAAAAGCGTTACAGCAGACGTCGCCGCGATTATAGAAGTGATTGAAGATTATCCGCAGGATCCTGAATTTGCACAAATCACCGAGATTGCAAGAGACAGGCTTGGATTAAACATTTCCATTTTGCCACCAGACCCTTTTCCCCCTGCGGTTGGAAAACCTTTTTTCTCACTTCTGGATGATACACTAAGAACTGAAATTACAGAGCAAATCGGGCGTCCGTTCTGGATTGATACCGTGGGCGATTCTGATCTTTTGGAAATTCGTGTAAGACTGGAAAAACCAGAAAACGTCTTGCGAGTTTTTGTACTACGTAACAAAGCTTATGCTTCCAACAGCCATATTTTTCTAATCTGGATGGTGGGTACATCGCTCGTGCTTTTAATCATTGCCATTTTGTTTTTACGAAATCAGATCCGCCCTATTCAACAGCTCTCCTATGCGGCTGATAGCTTTGGCAAGGGTCACGTCATGCCAAAAGATTTTCGCATCAGAGGTGCGAGTGAAGTACGACAAGCAGGTCTCGCCTTCTTGCAAATGCGTGGACGCATTGAACGCCAGATTGAGCAACGTACCGCAATGCTAACCGGTGTAAGTCATGACTTGCGAACCATTCTGACGCGTTTCAAATTACAGCTGGCACTTTTGAGCCAAACCAATGAGACAGAAGAACTGCAGGCAGATGTTGATGACATGCAGCAAATGCTGGAAGGTTATATTGACTTTGCCAAAGGCGATACGGATGAAGCAATTGATACTGTAAACATCAATGACGTGCTCCAACGACACAATCTTGAAAAAGACTTGCTGGAAAAAGACTACGATATCGACTGCCCAAGCGATCTCACCTTGAAATTTCGTCCCAACGCTTTCACACGGTTAACCTCCAACATCGTTTCAAACGCATTTAGATATGCGGATCAATTGAGCGTTAAGGTCTCGCAAGGCAATGAGCGTATTACCATGACGTTTGATGATGATGGGCCAGGCATTCCTGAGGACATGAAAGAAGAAGTCTTCAAACCTTTCATGCGTCTGGATGAAGCGCGCAATCTTGATGAAACCGGTACAGGGCTTGGTCTGTCAATTGCAAGAGATATTGCAAGAAACCACGGTGGCGACATCAACCTGTACGATAGCCCACAAGGTGGTTTAAGAGTGATTGTTGTCTTGCCAAAGTAACTTAAAGCTTAGTGTAGCCGCCCGCCGATAGGGACTTCTTTATCAACACTTGCAAGCGTTACATTCCCCTCAGCATCTTCAAATCCAAGCGTTAAAACCTCAGACATGAACGGACCAATCTGGCGTGGCGGAAAATTAACAACTGCCATGACCTGTTTGCCAATAAGTTCGTCAGAAGTGTAATTCGCAACAATCTGGGCAGAACTTTTCTTCATGCCAATCTTGTCACCAAAATCTATCAAGAGTTTCCATGCAGGCTTTCTTGCTTCAGGAAATTCATCCACTTGTATGATTTTACCAACACGAATATCGACTTTTAAAAAATCATCAAACGTTGTTTGCTCGCTATCACTCACGATAATTCCTCCGAACGTTTTTTGGCTGCCATAATGG
>CALAIO010000282.1 GCA_937923355.1 uncultured Rhizobiaceae group bacterium
GCCGATGTTTACCCTGATGATGGCGCTTGGCGTTGGGCTTGAAAAATTTTCCATGATGCGCGTTTTGGGCGTGATGATTGGATTTGCAGCGATGGTAATGATTGCCGTCCCGCAGACCAGTCTTCCAGATCCAACCAAGGCAATTTTTGTGCTTGTCGCTCTCATTGCCCCTTTATCTTATGGGATTGAGACCAATTTAATTGCGGCTAAAACACCGAAGGATACTGATGCAACTTCGACGCTGTTTATGGCATCTGTTTTGGGTTTGATTGTTGCTGCTCCGCTAGCGCTATTCTCTGGTCAGTGGGTAGATTTTACAGGCGCGTGGGACATTCCGATTTATGCCTTGATTGCTGCTTCGGTTATCCACTCGGTTACTTATGTTGGTTTCATATGGCTTGTCGGATTTGGCGGGCCGGTGTTTGGTGTGCAAACGGCTTACCCTGTAACACTATCCGGTGTTGCTTTGAGCATCATCTTTTTAGGAGAAGGGTATTCCGTTTGGATATGGAGTGCTCTTGTACTTGTCATACTTGGGCTTATGCTAGTGCAACCCAAGTTGGAAGATTTAGAGGAGCACCATGTCTGATATTTCTGTTGCAGAACATCCAAAAGACTATGTCAAAATTCACAACAAACAGATGGCCTATGTCGAAATGGGGGCAGGGGAGCCTGTTGTTTTTCTACATGGCAATCCAACCTCTTCGTATCTTTGGCGAAACATCATGCCTTATGTCAGTGACACGCATCGAGCGATTGCGCCTGACCTTATTGGCATGGGGGACAGTGAAAAGCTGAGTGATCCTAATGCTGACAGTTACAAGTTCGTCGAGCATCGTAAATATATGGATGGGTTTTTGGATGAACTTGTACCAGAAGGACAAGTGACGCTTGTCATTCATGATTGGGGTTCTGCACTTGGCTTTGATTGGGCGCGAAGAAATCCTGACCGGATCAAAGGCATTTGCTTTATGGAAGCGATTGTCGGGCCCGTTAAATCCTGGGATCATTGGCCGGATGATGCGCGCGATATTTTTCAAGCCATGCGTTCCCCTGCAGGTGAGAATTTGATTTTAGAGAAGAACCTGTTCATTGAAGCGATTTTGCCGTCAGCAATCATCAGGGAATTAAGCGAAATGGAAATGGCGGTTTATCGAATACCGTTTTTAAATGCAGGCGAAGACCGTCGTCCAACCTTGACTTGGCCAAGGCAAATTCCAATCGAAGGTGAGCCGCAAGAGGTTCATGACATTGTGACGGAGTATGCTTCATTGTTACCTGAAACAGAATTTCCAAAACTCTTTATCAATGCCGACCCTGGTTCGATTTTACTTGATCATGCAAGGGGTTTTGTTCGCAGTTGGAAGAATGTGACTGAGGAAACTGTAAAAGGCACACATTTTATACAGGAAGATTCGCCTCATGAAATAGGTGAAGCGCTTCGTGGCTGGATTGGAAAAATCGCTTGAGTTTAACCGTCTTCCTTGTCGTCATTAGTGCTGCCTTTTTACATGCGGTATGGAATGCAGCCGTTAAGGGAAGTGATGATAAAGTACTGGGCATGACCGCTGTGATGATTGGTCAAGCTTTACCTGCATCAGTGTTGATTTGGTTTTTTGCATGGCCTTCCTATGAGAGCATGCCCTGGTTTATCGCAAGCATTGTATTTCATATGGGGTATCAGTTGTTTTTAATGTCTGCCTATAAAATAGGGGACTTTACGCAAGTATATCCGATCGCTCGCGGTACAGGGCCTCTTGTCGTAACCATTGTTTCAATCGTTTTCTTGGGCGTAGAGCTGGCTCCCACAGAACTTATAGCGATTGCCATGATTGTTCTGGGTATTATCAGTCTTAGCATCGTGCGGCAAAGCGATGGTTTGCGTAACCCAAAGGCTGCGATGATGGCTCTTTGTACAGGCTGTTGCATTGCCGGGTATTCGTTAAGCGATGGCCTGGGCGCGCGCGCCTCAATTAGTGCGGTTGGTTATATGTCTATGCTCATGTTAGTGGACGGAATTTTATTTGCCATTTACATTCGTATTGTCGCACCAGGCACTTTAAGCAAGATGGTGCAAAAGGCGAAATTCAGAATGATTGGCGGCGGCTTTTCTGCCTTTACGGCCTATTTGATGGTGGTCTGGGCGTTCACCCAAGCGCCAATTCCACTGGTTACAGCATTGCGCGAAACCAGCATTATCTTCGCGGTTTTAATCGGCGTGTTCATTTTCCGTGAACGGCTTAACCTGGCAAAGGTGCTCTCTGTCATGCTGTCGATTGCAGGAGCAGGTTTGTTGAGGTTTGGGAAGTTTTTGGGTTAAATGCCTGAATGTCCAGTATCTATTCGTATGAAAGTTAACTTCGAGAAAAAGTCTTGAAGATAAGGTTTATGCATCATCTTCGCATGGTTTGGTTGCATATAAATGTAGGCGACTATTAAAATAATACTAAATATAATTACTGTATAGAGGGCAGATTGGAAGGCCGTTTCTAGGTCGCCCGAAAGGACTGCTTCTAAAATTTTGAAGGTGATAAATATCGCAAAAAAGTTTGAGATACACATAATAAAAACGTGCGTAATCGTATTTAGAAAACTTGGTGAATTCTCACTTTTTGTTATCGTTCTTATCTTCATTAATTTCATACCAAAGGTAGAAAATTCACCCCTCGACATTTGAAAGCTTAAAAAGCAAAAATACACAAACCAAAGAAGGCATATTATATTTACCAAGGTATTATTATATGGCTGAGGCGGTGTAGACCGTGGACTATTAATCTGGTCGCGAAATATGAAGAGTATAATCTCAAATAAAATTTGAAATACTATAATCGGCATTAAATCAACGAATAATGCCGCTATACGTCTTCTTCTCAATTGAATAAAATGATGAGGTTTCAACAAAATAGTTGGATGTAAATTTTTATGCTTCATAAGTGAAGTATAAATTAAAATCCTTAACCAACCACTCTATCACTCGTTTCCCAATCAGGATTAATCCACGGTTCCTGGTTTGAGCGGGGGAGTGGGTCTTTGCCTAGGATGTGATCGGCTGCTTTTTCGCCTACCATGATGGATGGGCTGTTGAGGTTGCCGTTTGGAATACGCGGGAAGATGGATGAATCTGCCAAGCGCAAGCCTTCTACGCCGATCACGCGGCATTCAGGATCAACGACTGACATTTTGTCTTTTGGATCACCCATTTTGGCTGTGCCGCAAGGATGGTAGGCGCTTTCGACGTGGCCACGGATAAAATCATCCAACTCATCGTCTGTTTGCACATGTTCGCCCGGCGCAATTTCATAGCCACGATATTCATCGAAAGCCTTTTGGCTGAATATCTCGCGAGTTAAACGGATGCAATGTCTAAATTCTGCAAAGTCATCTTCGTGAGACATGTAGTTAAAGAGAATTGACGGTTTTGCTTTTGGGTCGCTTGATGTGAGACGAACTTCGCCGCGTGACTTGGAGCGCAT
>CALAIO010000283.1 GCA_937923355.1 uncultured Rhizobiaceae group bacterium
GTTATCAGATTTAAAAATAACCAGGTAAATCTGGATTTTGTGATCTCAAACACGCTGTCTGAAAGTTCTTCATCACCAACACCAGCAAGACGCTTGATGTCTTCATCCGCTTCCTGCTGGATAAAATCGACAACGTCATCAATGGTCAGCACGCCAACAAGTCGATTTCCTTCATCAACAACAGCCGCTGATACAAGGTCATATTGTTCAAAAACACGGGCTGCCTCTTCCTGATCCTCAAGAACAGGGATTGGGTGGACAGTCGTTTCCTTAATGTTTTCAATTTTGGTTTTGCGTTGGGTGCGTAAAATATTATCAAGCGTTACATAGCCTATTAGTTCGAAAGAGGGGCCAATAACAAAAACTTCGTAGAAACTCTCCGGCAGATTATTGTCGTCTCGCAGATAATCAATCGTTTGTCCGACAGTCCAAAAGGGTGGTACGGCCACAAACTCAGTTTGCATCCGGCGACCAGCTGTTTCTTCAGGATAATCCAGTGAACGTATAATTCTCGAGCGTTCTTCAAAAGGAACAAGCGAGAGGATTTCATCACGATCGGATTGTTCCATATCCTCCAGAATGAAAACCGCATCATCTGAATCAAGATCGGTGACCGCTTCGGCAATCTGTTCATTGGGAATGGCGTTAACGACTTCAAGTCGTACAGCTTCATCAACCTCTGTTAGGGATGCGTAGTCAAATTCACCGCCTGTAAGGCTTACGAGGTTGGCGCGGTCATCAGTATCGAGTGCTTCAAGAATATCACCAAGCTCAGACTCGTGAAGTGGTTCCACCAAGTCTTTTAAGGATGTGCCGTCCTCAACCTCAATAAGATTCTGGATGCGAGTGATGAAATCTGGACGAACGGCATTATCTTCCGTGTAGACAGAATTTTCTTGCGTCTCGTCGTCTAGCTGTTTTGCTTCCATCCCCCTGTTATACATGGGATGTTTAACAGGGGAAGTCTTTGATTTTGCTTTTTACAAAATTATCGCGAGTACTTTACACTGTACTTTGATAGCGTATCAAGCTGTAGAAATTACTCAGTCAAATGGAGAGTTTTAATCTTATCAGTAATTTCAATAAAGGTCTCACTCAACTCAATCGCATCAACAGGTCTGTAGAAATTCTCACCGTTGGTTGAGCATTCTTGCAATAAATCAAGTGTTGCATTTGGTATGTTTCTGCCAAAGCCTATTGTGTATATTTCGATACCTCTAGACTTAATTCTGTCGCAAGCTTCTTGTGTATATCGATTAGCTTGTTCAAGATCGCTGCCGTTGTGATAGTTAGGCCTGTTTCTGTTGATGGAAGACTGGTTTTCGCCATCAGACATCAAAACCATTACTTTATTAACATTGTTTTTTCTAACTTGAGAAATGCCAGCCCCTTGGGCATAAGGGAAAGCACTGGATAGTACGCGTAATCCCCATGTTAAACCAGACGGGATGTAGGTGGAGCCAGATGCGACAAGGCCGATAATCTCATTTTTCAGTCTAACTTCGTCATTGGTAAGTGGCGTTATTGCGGTAGCGCAATCGTTAGTTAATATGCCTGGAACCTGATTGTTATCATAACCTGAATCTTGAAGGTTTTGGGGGTAGGCTCTTGAGCCAACGCAGCCAGACCAGTTTGCTGACGCATTATTAGCTTCAATGCTTAACCAACTATCGCCAGCACGTGAAGCACCAACATTCACATGTCTCGCAAATGGCACTAGCCCAATTTTTACTCTCTGCTTTTCTTCGTTCAATTTCAGGGTATCTTCTACAAATCTGCTCGCAGAACTTCGCAAAGCTTCAATCTTACCATCAAGCGACATGGAGCCTGTTGTATCAAGCACCAAAGCGACTTCAAGGGATTTTGTTGGTATGGCGGCACTTGTATCAGGCGCGTAAGGAACCTGGAGTATTCCTACAACACGAAGCAATGTCGTATCATGCTTGGCATTTACTGAGATAGAAAGTCTTTTGCGATCACTGCCAATTTCAACAGAGATAGACTCAATGTCTGCGGCTTGTTCTTGGGGAATATGAATGTTTATGAAATCCTTGGCTAATTGCTGGACTTCGGGTAAACTTTTGTTACGAACCTCTTGTGCTGCTGCAAGGGCTGCTGCATCAATTGCTTCCTGCAAGTTATAATCTTTACGTGTAACAGAAGCATAATCAATTGCAGCCCCTGCTGCTACCATCAATGGTATGGCAAGAAGAGCGGTTGTGGATGCAATGTTGCCGCTTGTGTTTTTCAGAAATTTTTTCATAAACCAATATTCCAATAGTGATAAAGTATCAGTCTTATACCTCTAAAGAATTTACATCCGATTATATGATATAAAGAATTTTTGTGTTTTGATTAAGCATTGGTTAACCCTGTCTCAAGCAAGCTTCTCTAACTTTACAGGGCGGGTCTTGCCATCATCTCCATTGGTTTTTGCAATATCCATCGGGCAAGCTGAAACAATGATGAGCAGATCGCTTTCTGCACGCATTTCTATATATTGTCCTGCCTCTACTGTAGGCGGTATAATGGCAATGCTGTTATCAGCGCGTACTTCCACGTTCTGAAACGTGTTAAAAGGTGAGGGCAGTTCATGGGCAGTGGCATCTGCTGCATCCATCGCCTTGCATAGATTTTCCGCGCAGGATTTATGATAACCCTTATGCCCCAAAATCTCATAGCGTCGTGGATCACAGGCTGACATTAAAAAATCATGCGTTCCAGGTGAGGTATCTTCAACCACGGTAAGCATGGCGTGACGACGATTGGAATAAAGTGCATCACCAACGGCGGGCATCAGTTTTTCGAGCGTTGAGCGCGTATGCTCTGCGGATAAAAAGACTGTACTATCGCGATCATCAAAAGCCCAAAGGTCTGCAACCTGAGGCCCTTCAAGGGCAGTAATGCGAATATGTTCACCTTTGGAAACGCGCATCTGTCCCCAGTCACCGCCTTCAATTCGAATATCCTGTTTAACATCCATCACAAATAATCCTTCCTCACAATAAATACGGAAAACCGCCTTCAAGTTTTAACAATTCAATTTTGCGCTCCACGCCGCCATCACCCGAATAACCACCAATCCCGTCTGCTGCCAGTACGCGGTGGCATGGGATGATAATCGGAATGGAATTACCGCCACAGGCATTGCCGACCGGTTGGCCATAAGTGCCAAGCTTTTCAGCAATTGCACCATAGGTTGTGGTTTCGCCGTAAGGTATTTCACTAATCAAAGCGCATACGGATTGTTGAAACACATCTCCTTTGGGCGCAAGCGGCAGATCAAACTCTTTCAAGTCACCTGCAAAATAAGCGTTTAACTGTCTCGCAGTTTCCTCAATCAATGGCGAAGTCTGCGCTTCATCTGGCTTGCGCCAGTCTATCGCAATAATTGCGCCATCTTTTTCTGTCACGGTCAACAGCCCATAAGGCGAGGGGATTTCGGCAGTGAATGTTGTCATGGCACAAGTTTAACGCAAGGCATCGTCTGTGCAATCTGTTTCTTGCAGCGCCTCCCATATTCCTGCTTGCAAGACAATCGACAATTTGCTTTTTTACAGGCAATGATCGCAGTGATTATATTCGGGGTAACATGAAACAAAACATCCAGGGTTTGCTTTGCCTTTTGGCAACCGTTTTGCTTGTTGCTTGTCAGAGTAATGATGCACCTCCGCCTACCATTATTTCAAACAGCTTCACGCAAGAAGCCGAACCCCGTATCTTGAGCCTGCCTGGTATTGCTACTTGTGGGGGTATCGTTAAATCCAACATTGAAGCAATTTATACTGGCAGCTGGCGAGACAAAACCGGTGAAGCCGCACTTCCGCACACACTCGTTATCATGAAGCCCGACGGCCTTTCCAACACAGTCTATTTCGCCTCCGACATCTGGAAACCATGGGGCATCAAAAAGCCATCCTGCGAATTCGTCGATGTCACACGAAACGCAAACTCAATCACGCTAAGCAGCACGCTCGCAGGCGGAAAAGCCAGCGCCCGATACCAGCTAAACAACGAAACCGCGACCGGAGAACTGACAATCAACAGTAAAACTTGGCCCATCACCATGACACGCTATTGGGCAGATGGAATAGATGAATTGGGTAGTTTTGAACCTGCGGTCGAAGCACCCCAGTTCTGATTGAGCCAGCCTCCCCACAAGGAGGAGGCAGGCAAAGATCCGCATTCACTCGCCCATTTCTGAACGGTGGTGCATAAATCAGCGAAGCAAATCCTTTTGATTTGTTCGCCAACAAATAAGTAAACATGCGGAGTTCTCAGCGGAGAGCCTCTAATGTTTATTTTTTTGGTTCTCAACTGAGAGCTCCACGCAGAGATTTGTAGAACCGCCTCACGGGATAAATCGCGCGGGTCCGGCCTTCTAGGAGGGCGATAGCCCGAAACTATCGCCTTACCGCTCTACTGTCCCTGATCTCATCTAACTTCGGTGGCCAAACTGAGTTTATGATCAGGCGATGAAATGATTATGCGAGATGTTTAGAAAGCGGGGATAAGAAAAGTTCTTTCCCTCTCCCCTTGTGGGAGAGGGTGGCGCACTTGAGCGAAGCGATAAGCGTCGGGTGAGGGGTATTCTCTCAATAGGATTAATACGTTAGACTTCAAAAATGCCCCATCAAAAAGTACGAGCCATCAACAGAACCAACGCCAAACAAATGCGCAGGCAACCAACAGAGGAAGAAGATATCCTCTGGCAAGAAATCCGTGGTAGGAAGCTGGAAAAGCTAAAATTCAAACGCCAAGTACCTATTGGAAACTACATTGTAGATTTTGTCTGCATGGAAGAAAAACTCATCGTTGAGGTGGATGGCGTTCAACATGCGGACAACAACTACGACAAAAGACGCGATGATGAATTGGCTGAACGCGGTTTTGCCATTCTCAGATTTTGGAATGACGAAGTGCGTAATGATTTGGCCATGGTGTGTGATACGATTTTGGCGGCTACGAAACGGCTATAGAATTCGCGGTTAGCCTTCACCCCTCATCCGACGCTTATCGCTTCGCTCAAGTGCGCCACCTTCTCCCACAAGGGGAGAAGGAAAGAAGTTTGTTTGCGCACGTGATCCCCCCTCTTGAAATATCTAAAGGCTTAGCCGTTGGCTAAACCTAAGATATTCCATTCTCCCCCTCAAGGGGGGGCGAAGACTTGTGGCTCGCTACTCACCCCAACCCCGCCTCCCATAGGAGGGGAGGCACACGATTGGTCTTGCGCAGCAAGAACAGAGTGGGTGGGGGGTAAATGTTTCACCAGATGTAATATGTCTGAATATCAAGAATATATCCTGGTTCGCATAGCGACCATGATGAGGGGGATTATGGTTTTCGTGTTACCATCTTTATAACTTCATCTAACTGTGGTGGTGGGATTTCAGCGTGCCCCGATCCGTCT
>CALAIO010000284.1 GCA_937923355.1 uncultured Rhizobiaceae group bacterium
GATGTCTGGCGCAAGGTAGAATGGTTAGAACCTGTTTCACCCAGCACGCCGTCCTTATCCATATAAACAAACCACTGTGGCGTATTACGGAAAATGATTGGCTTTTTCGAACGCCAGGAATGCGGGTAGTCGTGTTTGACACGACCACGGGCAAAGAGATTGTTCTGGCCAATTAGAGCCGTAATTACTTCCTGGTTAGCCTTACCCTTTTTGCCCTTGTCGTCGATTACGCGCGCATCACCAAAGCCCGGTGCTTCATCCGTGTAAGAACCATCATCAGCAACACAGAACGGGATGTCAGATGAAATGCCCTTGGCTTCAATCTCATTTCGACGCGCAACCCAGATTTCAAAGTCATCGCGACCATGCCCAGGCGCGGTATGAACGAAGCCCGTACCTGCATCATCGGTGACGTGATCGCCATTAAGGAGCGGGACGTTAAACGAATAAGCATCGTTGAAACCGCGTAGTGGGTGGGCACAAGTTACAGAGCCAAGTTCACTGCCAGATACATCACTTAGTTTTTTAAACTCAAGCTTTGCTTTTGTGAAGCATTCCTCCGCCAAAGCATCTGCAAAAATAAGTTTGTCGCCAGCCTGTGGTCCAAACTCCATCTCAGCGCCTGTTACTTCATAAAGTCCATAATTGATTTTGGATGAGAAACAGATCGCGCGGTTGCCTGGAATTGTCCAAGGAGTTGTTGTCCATATGACAACAGAAGCTTCATTCAAATCACGGACTATTTCTAGGTTATTGGCATCACCCGCGACAGTCCCAACTGGGTTATTTTCATCAGCAAGTTTTGAGACACCATGATGAATTGTACCTTCAGAAGTATCTACATTTACCACAGGAAACTTCACCCAAACCGTATCAGACTCATACAGCTCATATTCGATTTCGGCTTCTGCCAGTGCGGTACGTTCAACCACTGACCACATGATTGGCTTGGAGCCACGATATAGCTGACCTGATTTCGCAAACTTCAATAGCTCTCCAGCAATTTTTGCTTCCGCAGGGAAGTTCATGGTTTTATACGGCGTTACGAAATCGCCTTCCACGCCCAGACGCCTAAACTCTTCTGACTGCACGCCGATCCAATGGTCAGCAAAGTCGCGGCACTCTTGGCGGAATTCGTTGATTGGCACTTCGTCCTTGTTTTTGCCCTTGGCGCGGTATTGCTCTTCGATTTTCCACTCGATTGGAAGACCATGACAATCCCATCCTGGCACGTAATTTGAATCAAACCCACGCATCTGGAAGGAGCGCGTGATCGTGTCTTTCAAAATCTTGTTGAGCGCATGGCCGATGTGAAGCGTACCGTTTGCATATGGCGGACCATCGTGCAGGACGTATTTAGGTCGCCCCTTGGATTGTTCCCGAAGCTTTTGATAAAGCTGCATCTCATCCCATTTTGCAATCATCTCAGGCTCTTTTTTTGGTAGGCCTGCGCGCATTGGGAATTCTGTTTTTGGGAGATTGAGCGTCTGCGAATAATCGCGCTCAGAAGTGTTTTCTTCGGTCATGATAAATATACCTAGTGACTAGCTGTGCTAGAAAGAATCTTTACGGTGTGAGATTTACCCTGTTCGTCAAGCAATGTCATGCCTGTAATTAGCCAAGGGTGAGGCCTTCCCGGAACTTCAACTGATTAAGCGAAGTCCGGGCCAATAATTCGGTTTGGTATTCGAATATTGCAGAATTGGTTCATACGCTCTTTTAAACGGATTGGCGGGGAATAATCAACTGAGAAAACACGATTATAATTGAACTTGTCCAGAAACCAGTAGCTTTACAACTTGCGACTTTGCTGTTTGGGCTGTTAGTAACATCATTGCTTTATACAGCAAACTTAAGCGTATGTTTTGTAAGGTCTTCTCATAAAACCTTTCTCAAGGATCTTAAAATGCTATTACAACAAGAAGATTTAGTTGCCCGCGGCAAACAGCGCTCTGTTTATAAGTTTCCAAATAGCGAGCAATTATTAGTCAAACTATCAGAAAAAGATGATGGAACAGGATCGCAGCCTCGTCATAGAGCTTTTCTAAAATATTATTTTCCCAATGCTAGATATCGGCATATATTTTGTGAGATTGAGCATGAAGTAAAAATACGGATGCAAGCCACAGCAAAAGGAATTAGGTCACCTATTGCCGCCACACGAGGGGTGGTCAATGCAAATAATAAATTAGGCTTGGTAGTGGAACAAATTAGCCAGAAGAACGGTACTGTGGGGCCAACTTTATATGATTTGATTGCCCAAGGCAGTTTTGACGATAAAGCATTATCCGCCTTGAATGAATTTGCGCAATCACTTTTTAAACTTGGCGTTATCGCGGGTGATGTTCATTCAAAAAATATTGTTTGGGGTGATTTTAACGGAGAGTCTGTGCCTTTTCTGGTTGATGGCTATGGCGACCGAAATTTAGTGCCTCTAAAGACATATATTCCCTGGTTTAGATATCGAAAATTACACAAATGCTTCAAGCATTTGGCTGGGAAATTCGGATGCTATTGGGTGCGTTCAGAGCGGGTTTTTAAGAAAATCGGTGAGGACCGAACTTAATTTATAACTACAATATGTTCATTCCACTCTCCCCTTGTGGGAGAGGGTGGCGCACTTGAGCGAAGCGATATGCGTCGGGTGAGGGGTAAATGCTAGCCACAGAGAATATGCTTCAACATTACCCCTCATCCGTCAGCTTCGCTGCCACCTTCTCCCACACAGAACGCTTTGTGGGAGAAGGAAAAAAGTGAACTAAACTACCACAGGCCAAAGTCCCTGCTCTGGCCCTAGTGCTGCGAGCATTGCTCTTGCATCCGCGCTATCCCTGTCCATTTGCTCCACCAGTGCCTCTACGCTGTCGAATTTTTCTTCGCCTCTTATCCAGCCGTGTAGGTAGATGGTGAGGGTCTGATCGTAGAGATCGCCTTCGAAATCGAAGATGAAGGTTTCAAGAAGGGCTTCGCCGTTATCAAACGTTGGGCGGCGGCCGTAGCTTGCTACACCGTCGTGGATGGTGCCGTCTGCCAGTTTGGCGCGGACGGCGTAGATGCCGTGTTTTAGGGCGCTTTCCGCTGGCATGGTCAGGTTTGCGGTTGGGTAGTTGAGCGTGCGGCCAATTTGTTTGCCTTTTTGCACTAGCCCCGTATGCCTGAACGCATAGCCTAGCAGGCCGTTTGCTTCTGCAATTTCGCCTTGTGCCAGACATTCGCGGATGCGGCTTGAAGAGACGACTTGGCCGCCTTCATCCTGAAAGGCCTGCACGATGGTGGTGGCAAAGCCCAGGCGTTCACCGTTGGCTGCCAGAAATTGCGGGCTGCCTTCGCGACCTTTGCCGAAGTGAAAATCATATCCTGTTACTACATGAGACGCGCCCAGTTTTTCCATCAAGGTCTTTTCGACAAAATCAATCGCATTGGTGCTGGCAAAATCCTTGTCAAATTTATGTTCTACCACGCAGTTAAAGCCAAGATGCTCAATCAGCTCCGCCTTGCACGGTGCAGGCGTTAAACGTGGCACAGGGGCATCTGGTACGAAGACGGTGCGCGGATGCGGCTCGAACGTCAGCACGGTTGCAGAAACACCTGCAAGCTCGGCAAGTTTAACGGCCGTTTGCAAGACAGCCTGATGGCCACGATGCACGCCATCGAAATTACCAATGGCAATGACGCCGCCTTTTAGGCTTTCAGGAAAATCTGCCGGATTGTTAATGCGGGTAAAACTCATAAAGAATAAATGCCGTAAAGCTTGTTACCAGACAAGTTCTTTTATCCAATAAGTTGGGCTTGCATTATTGTCTTTCAAAAATGCCTGTAGCTTGTCATCATCGACTTCACCTCCTGCATTATAA
>CALAIO010000285.1 GCA_937923355.1 uncultured Rhizobiaceae group bacterium
GAATATTCAATTGCCTTTGCTGCTTTAACAGCGGCATCACCCATAGCCGCGCGCATTTCCTGCGTCATGTCAGGTGCAGGCGCTTCTTCAATTACTTTTTGATGGCGGCGTTGTAGCGAACAATCGCGCTCAAATAAGTGCACGACATTGCCATGATTATCGCCAAAGACCTGTATCTCAATGTGGCGCGGTGCAGTGATATATTTTTCAATCAACACATGACCATCGCCAAAGCTTGCCTGGCCTTCTCTTTGCGCACCAATTAAGGCGGCAGCAAAATCCTTTGGATCATCAACCTTACGCATGCCTTTGCCGCCACCGCCAGCCCGTGCCTTGATTAAAACTGGATAGCCAATTTCATTGGCTTTCATGGTTAAAAATCCAGTCTCTTGCATGTCACCATGATAACCAGGCACCACAGGCACATTGGCTTTTTGCATCAAATTCTTTGCAGCATCTTTCAAACCCATTGCGCGAATGGCATCGGCTGATGGACCAATGAACTTAAGACCCGCCGCTTCAACGGCCTCCACAAAATCCGGGTTTTCAGACAGGAAACCATAGCCAGGGTGAATAGCTTGCGCGCCCGTCTCCAGTGCTGCCTTAATGATGATATCACCCAGCAAATAACTTTCATTGACAGGTGCAGCCCCAATACGCACAGCCTCATCTGCCATTTGCACGTGTTGAGCATGTTTATCTGCATCTGAATAAACGGCAACGCACTCAACGCCCATCGCTTGCGCCGTACGCATAATGCGGCAAGCAATTTCACCGCGGTTTGCTATGAGGATTTTGTTAAACATCACCCACTCCTCGTGTTCCTCGAGCTTGACCCGAGGATCCAGTACTCTGGACAACCTGATTTCTGGATCCTCGCCTCAAGGGCGAGGATGACATGAAACTCTTGTTCATCGCGTTATCTCCAAACTGGGCAAATCCATCAAAAGACGCTTGCCGTGAATTTCTGTATCAATCGGGTGTCCCGGTTTTGGAAAAAGATGCAATCCGTTTGGCATCGCAAATTTTGCCAGCGTTGCATAAACATGCGCAAACATCGCATCCGCATCGCGCCCATGCAGGTTGATCGTTCCCATGTTGTTGGCCTTGTCGATTGAATGCAGATCAATTTCAACCGACTTTGAATGACGAATAAGCTCAATGAGTGCGTCTTCAATCTCATGCAGAATTTCGTAATTACCTTCGCGGATTGGAATGTCGACCAACAGATTTTGTTTAAGACGCTCTTCTGTGAATGTCTTGCGATCTGCATATTTCCATGCCCAGATACCGCGCCCCAATTGCGCCGCACCAAACATCATCGCGGCCAGCAAAACAAGCTTGCCCAAATCACCAAGACTATATTCAAACGCCTGATAGCAAAGCAGGGAAATGCCAAAAACAATCCCACCCATCAGCATTTGCTCACCGCCTGGTGTGTTTGAGATACGGTCGTTATTCATTGGCTTGCTCGATTAAATATACATCTTCACCAATTAAGTCCCTGGCCAGGTCAGGATTTAAATTTGTTGCTATTTCAAATTGACGACCGCCTGGAACAGGTTCTCCAGTCAAACAAGCATACTCGCGAACATACTTTCCCAAGCTCAACACCTTGCATTCTAAAATTCCAATTTTGAGTATGTCAGCAACTTTTAAATCGCCCACCGCATGACTGATTAACGTGAAAGAATAGAACTCGCTATCATTACCAGCGGCATTTACTAAAGCAGGCGTTTGTCTGAGTTTGAAGTTATCTCTGAGGATACCAATTTTTTTCATCATCTCGTCCTTGTAGCAGGCCAAAAACGCCATTCGATTGATTCTTCTTTTTGCCAAAGTCGTTTTTCAAGCACTTCTGTAATCGTGCTTAGAACAATCTCTTTTTGTTTCAAAACTAACATGTTGGTAAACCGCAGAACATTCCAGCCTTGTTCATTTAACCAAGCATCACGTTTGTTATCATAGGTTCGATCTGCATGCTGGGAACCATCGATTTCAACAATCAGTTTTTTACGTCTGCAAGCAAAGTCTGCAAAATAGTTTCCAATAGGAAGCTCACGAATGAATTTGTAGTTGTGCAATCGTCTGTTCCTCAGTTCAGACCATAGAATAGCCTCTGCATCATTATCCTTTTGGCGTAGCTGTCGTGCAAAGTGTTTTGGGTCTTCATCATAATTTAACATCATTCCCCCTCATCCGAGCCTTCGGCCCACCTTCTCCCCCTCGGGGAGAAGGAAAGTACAGTGAGATATTGCACCCCAAGCCAACTTCTTCTCCATGGAGAGAAGGTAAGTATGGCGAGATGTTGCCTCAAGTCTCCTTCTCCCCGCGGGGGAGAAGGTGCCCAACGGGCGGATGAGGGGGAGCAATTTTTGATATGAATTCATAATCATCACATCCTGAACACACCAAATTTCGTCTCTTCAATTTCCGCATTGAGTGCGACTGATAGGCTTAGTGCCAGAGTTTGTCTCGTTTTGCGCGGGTCGATGATACCGTCATCCCATAGTCTTGCTGAGGCGTATAACGGATGGGATTGTTCTTCGAACATGTCGAGTGTGGGTTGCTTGAAGGCTGCTTCTTCTTCGGCTGACCACTCGCCACCACCGCGTTCAATTTGTGCGCGTTTTACGGTTGCCAAAACGCCTGCTGCCTGTTCACCGCCCATGACTGAAATTCTGGAATTTGGCCAAGTCCACAGGAAGCGTGGTGAATAAGCTCGTCCTGCCATGCCGTAATTGCCTGCGCCAAAAGAACCGCCAATCAGCATGGTGATTTTGGGCACTTTGGTTGTCGCTACGGCTGTCACCAATTTTGCCCCGTCTTTGGCAATGCCGCCTGCCTCGTATTTTTGCCCAACCATAAAACCCGTGATATTTTGCAGGAAGACCAAGGGAATTTTGCGTTGTGAACATAGCTCCACAAAGTGCGCAGCTTTAACCGAGCTTTCAGAAAACAGCACGCCGTTGTTTGCGATAATGCCAACGGGCATTCCCATCACGTGAGCGAAGCCACATATAATGGTTGTGCCGTAGCGTGCCTTAAATTCGTCAAAGCGCGAGCCGTCTACCACACGGGCGATGACTTCGCGGACATCATAAGGGGTTTTTAAATCTGCTGGCACAACGCCCAGAATTTCATCCGGATCATAGGCAGGTTCTTCGATTGGTTGCAACTGTAATTGTTCTGGCTTTTTACGATTGAGATTTCCAACCGCTTGCCGCGCCAAGGCCAATGCGTGCATGTCATCATCTGCCAGATAATCTGCAACGCCAGACGTGGCCGTGTGCATGGCACCACCGCCCAAGTCTTC
>CALAIO010000286.1 GCA_937923355.1 uncultured Rhizobiaceae group bacterium
TGTCGCTAGCCAAATCGCGAAAGCTCACGGAATTATAACCGCCGCGTCTCATGCGATATTCTGCGGCATCCAGTAATTTATCAGTCGTTGACATTGTATAATAAGGCCCTGTCTATCTATAGGTAGAAAATAGGCATACTATATTGTCATGTCAAACATTCTTGCCTATCTGCCTGGCAGCATGGGTGACCAGGAAATAAATTCAGGTTTGAAAGGCAGAATATTTGTTGCAATCGATATATTTTCAATCATAACTTTTACGCGTCTTCCCATGTCGGGCTTTTGGTCAAATTCGCCTTGAAGCGTGATGATTTCAGCTTTTCCTTGTAGGTGCAAAAGTGTTCCATTTTCAAAGTCGATCATCTGAATGCCCACACGCGGGTCGCGGATTATATTACCAAAAGTGTTGAACATGTTGTTGCCCAGGTAATCAGGAAACTGAATCGTTTGATCATTCAGAATTTCCACGAAGCCTGGATTGCCACCACGGTGATTGATGTCGACGCCATTTCTTGGATCGTCGTCTAAGACGGGAGAGCGTGATGCAATAAACAAGGTATCGATTGAGCTTATTACTTTTCGTTCAAAATAACCAATGCTCGTCGAGGTAAAGATTTTCGATTTAGTTTTTGTTTCTTCAGGTGGAAACATATTTCTGATTTGGATGTATTTCGGACAGTTTCCGTAGCTTTGATCAACTTTGAGCACTAGCTTGTTGTTTTTGTGAGAAGCGATGGTTGCATTTAATCGATTGCGTCTGCGGGTTGCAAATTCAACGCCCACAACACTGATTTTTGCACCGGTTCCAAGCTGCAGTCCTTCAGGTTCGCCTGTCGCTGGCTCTGAACTAATTTCAAGCGTGTATTCGTCAGGGCTTTGCATAAAGCCAGGTTTGCCTGTTCGAAGAATGGCGCACGGGTGACCTTTATCATCCAATGCGCAAAGATGGACCATCGGCAATTGTGCGAAAAAATCCCTGTGCTGATCAGGCATGAAGTCACGCACAACACGTCTTGATATTTCGTCCATGCGCTCTTCAACTCCAATTGAACGTTGAAGCGCTAACTCACCTTCATGAAAATTAGAGGTCGTTTCGTTAATGTTGTCCAAGATATGATCGCCTGTTTGCGGGATTAGAATTTGTTAATCGGGATTTTCAAATAGCTGTTTCCATCATCTTCTGGCGGAGGCATTTGGCCTGCACGCATGTTGACTTGTACGGATGGTAAAATCAGTTTTGGCATTGAAAGATTTGCATCGCGTTCCGTTCTAAAGGCAACAAATTCTTCCATGGTCGTGCCTTCCTTTACATGCACATTTGCCTCACGCTGTTCCTGAACCGTGGTTTCCCACTTGAATTCATCACGTCCGGGTGCCTTGTAATCGTGGCACATGAAGAGACGGGTTTTGGGATTAAGCTGCAAGATTTTCCAAATTGATTTGTAAAGCTCTTCAGCACTTCCGCCTGGAAAATCAGTTCTGGCTGTTCCAAAATCTGGCATAAAGAGCGTATCGCCTACAAACGCTGCATCACCAATGACGAAGGTCATACAGGCAGGTGTGTGTCCTGGTGTGTTTATCGTTCTGGCTTTTAATGCGCCTATTGTGAAGGCTTCATCGTTTTCAAAAAGCTTGTCGAACTGGCTGCCATCCATGGCGAATTCTGTGCCTGCATTAAAGGCTTTGCCGAAGACTTCCTGTACGGTGGTGATATTCGCACCAATGCCGATTTTTGCACCAAGTTTCTTTTTTAGATAAGGAGCGGCTGATAAGTGATCTGCATGGACATGCGTTTCCAATATCCATTCAACTTCCAATTCATGTTCTTCAACATGGGCTATTAATTGATCTGCTGACTCAAATGAAGTGCGACCGGATGCGATATCAAAATCAAGGACACTATCGATTAATGCGCATGCCTTTGAAGTAGGGTCTTTGACGATATAGCTGATTGTATTGGAAGCTTCATCAAAGAAACCAGTTACTTCAGGCGTTGCATTATCAGACATAACTTTCTCCATTTTTATGTAATCAAGGTAATTTATACCCTGATTTTGATATTTTTTAGAACTTATCATATTTCCAACATTTGGAATATGGCAAAGTAATTCAAATCTGCTTGATTAGTCTTCTATAAGATGTGTTCCATGTGTAAGCGCTGCACCTGCTCGAAGGGCTGTTGCCACAAACACTGTCTCAGCAAGTTCTTCTTCGCTAGCGCCTGCAGCAATGGCTGCCTTGCGGTGAACTTCCAGACAATAGCCACACTGCGTAGTCAGAGCGACAGCAATTGCGATGAGTTCTTTATTCTTTTTTGAAATAGCACCTTCTGCCATTGCGGCTGAATCAAGTGCTTTAAAGCCTTCCATTGCTGCTGGCGCTTTTGAAGCAAGTTTTGGAATTTTTTTGAGGTTGGAAAAATCAAACATTAAGTGTATCCTTATTTTATCTATCGATAGATAGGTAAATTTAAAACCAAAGAATTGTCAACCTGTTTTGGCTTTGTTTGTTTTTCAGGCCATCAATAAAAAGTGAGGCAATTCAGAGCATGAAATATCTAAAATGATTTTGTAGAATGAAACTTTGTGTAGCTTATAGTGTTAGTCGATAAGTGTAGAATTTGATCTGAGTCTTGGGAGAAAACTATATGGCTGGTCCATTAGAGGGTGTTCGCGTTATTGATTTAACGACCGTGGTCTCTGGCCCTTCGGCTACCATGATACTGGCTGACCAAGGAGCAGACGTTATCAAGATAGAAGCGCCCAGAGGTGATTTTGCTCGAGATGTTACAACACGCAGGGGAGGGTTTTCAGCTTCCTTTCTCAATAATAATCGCAACAAGCGTTCCGTCGTTCTGGATTTGAAAACCAAGACCGGTATCGAGGCACTTTTGCATCTTCTGAAAGACGCTGATGTATTTATTCATAACTTCAGACCAGGCGTTGCAGAACGTCTTGGGCTTGGTGAAGGCGTTCTACGTGAGGTTAAACCTGATTTGATTTATGTTTCTATCTCAGGGTTTGGTTTCGACGGGCCATATAAAGACAAACCCGTATATGATCCACTCATTCAGGCAGTTTCGGCACTTACAACAGTACAAGCTGGTTCGGATGAAAAACGCCCGAAATTGATACGCACCATATTGCCAGACAAACTTACTGGTATTCAGGCAAGTCAAGCAGTGACCGCAGCGCTTTTTGCACGCGAGCGCACTGGCAAGGGGCAGCACATAAAGCTCTCCATGTTGGATACGATTATCTCGTTTCTGTGGAATTCGGACATGGGTGCGCATACGTTTGTGGGTGATGAACTTGATAAGGAACAAGCGCAGTCTTTTATTGATCTGGTTTATGAAACCGCTGATGGCTATGTCAGCGTTGCGGTGATGCAGGATAAGCAATGGCAAGCATTTTGTAAGGCGGTTGGGCGTGATGAGCTTTTAAGCGATAAACGTTTTCTCAATGCGCAGGATCGTGAAAATAATAAAGATGAGCGTCTGCAGGAAATTCAGGATTCCATTATTCATTACAAGAGTGAAGAGATATTGGAAATTCTCGAAGCTGCCGATGTGCCTTGTGCGCCTGTTCTGACGCGAACCCAAATGCGTCAGCATCCACAAGTTCTTGCCAATGATATCATTACTGAATTTGAGCATCCGCAAGCTGGTGTTTTAAGACAATCCCGCCATCCTGCAAATTTTTCTGAAACGCCTACCTCCATTCGCACTGGTGCACCTCGGCTTGGGGAGCATACTAAGGAAGTTCTCGAAGAGGCGGGTTTGGATGAAGCATTGCTAAATACAATTCTAACCCATAATGAAGGCTGAACAGGAGCGTCTCTTTGAATTTTAGTCTGAAGCAGTTGGAAGCATTTATCTGGGTTGCCGATCTTGGTAGCTTCAGAAAAGCGGCTGACAGATTAAATACAACGCAGCCCAATATTTCATCGCGAATTTCTACGCTTGAAGAAGCGTTGAATGTATCACTGATGGAGCGCGATGCAGGTTCGGTTCGTTTGACTGCGAAGGGGCAAGAGCTTTTAAAACATGCGCGGGAAGTTTTGCAGAAATCAGAAGACCTGCTTGTCGCGGC
>CALAIO010000287.1 GCA_937923355.1 uncultured Rhizobiaceae group bacterium
CGCAGATGCTTCATCTAAATCAGATAAGTTTGCAGGAAGAACAACAGTACGATCGCCAAGCTCATCTGCAAGTGTTTGCAGCTTTTCTTCGCGTGTACCGTGCAGGCCAACTGTTGCGCCTTGCGCATGCAGCATGCGTGCAATGGATTCGCCAATGCCGCCAGAAGCACCAGTTACCAAGGCTTTTTTGCCAGTAAGGTCAAACATTCGTATTCTCCTAAAAATTATGAGGAAATAGCTTCCAGAGCTTTTTCAATATCATCCGGGTTGCCGACAGCAACGCTTGAAAGGTCTCGATTAATCCGTCGTGCCAGGCCGCTAAGAACTTTACCTGAACCAACTTCCATCAAGTTCGTCACACCATTTGCGCCCATCCATTCGATGGTTTCACGCCAGCGCACTTGCCCTGTTACTTGCTCAACAAGTCTTGTTCTAATTTCATCAGGGTCAGAAATCGGTGCAGCTAATACATTTGCAACCAAAGGCACGCAGGGTGCATTCATGGTTACATCAGAAAGTGCCTCAGCCATAGCGTCGGCTGCAGGCGACATAAGGGCTGAATGGAAAGGTGCTGACACGGGTAAAAGAAGCGCGCGCTTGGCACCTTTCTCGCTTGCCAGACCTGCTGCTTTTTCAACAGCTGCCTTTGAACCGGAAATTACCAACTGACCACCACCATTGTCGTTTGCGATTTGACAAGAACCTTCACTTGAGACATCTGAACAAATTGCTTCAACGTCTGATTGTTCCAGCCCTATGATTGCAGCCATAGCTCCTTCACCCACTGGGACAGCCGCTTGCATGGCATTGCCGCGAATGCGCAACAGGCGAGCCGTATCAGCAATTGAAAACGTTCCAGCAGCACAAAGCGCAGAATATTCACCCAACGAATGCCCAGCAACATGCGAAGCACTGTCTTTGAGAGAAAAGCCTTTTTCTTCAAGCGCCCGCATAGCTGCAATTGAAACCGCCATGAGTGCAGGTTGCGCATTGGCCGTGAGCGTAAGTGTTTCTTCTGGCCCTTCAAGAATGGTTGAAGAGAGTTTCTCACCCAACGCCTCATCAACCTCATCAAAAACAGCCTTGGCTGCACTTGAAGTTTCTATAAGCGCGTGCCCCATACCAACGGCCTGGCTGCCCTGTCCAGGAAATGTAACTGCTAAAGACATAAGGAATCCTCAGATAATATAATTTTGACTGTATTGCTTGGTGCGCATTGGGAAGTCAAGTTTCTAACTTAAGAGCTTAACAAGCTAAATCAATTCAGCATCTAAATCTAACTATGTAAAAAATTTTTCAAAAAAATACTATTGTTTAATATTTTTATGAAAGGATTGTACGTAATCATTTAGCAAATAATTAAGTAAAGATTGAAATTGATGAATAAATTCAAGTATCTAAAGCGGTTTTTGAAAGATACTAGCGGTAACATTGCTACAACAATGGCTATCCTGGCTATACCGTTATTTGCAGCCGTCGGCGTAGCCGCAGACTATTCGCGCCTAAGTAACGCACGTTCTGACGCTCAAAATGCAGTAGATTCAGCTGTAATTTCTGTAGCATCTACACAAGGATTGAGCGAAGCAGAGATAGAACGTAGTACGCGTGACTTTCTATTGTCCAATTACATAGAGATTAGCAAGCTCAAAAGCTTCGACATAAATATCCAAAACAACAATAACGGCAGAATATCTGTTGAATTCAAAGGAACGCTCAACACCTCTTTATTAAGTGTTGCAGGTATCAAAACGATGGATTTTACAATTAATTCAGAAGCTATGTCTGCGCATGGGTTTTTAGATGTATATCTAATGTTAGACCGCTCTCCTTCCATGCTGATAGCAGACACACCACAGGATATGAGCAGGTTGAGAGCGTTAACCAAACCGATGATTGAGGCCGCAGTAGGAGACATAGCACTAACAGAACCAGAAGGTTGTGCATTTGCTTGTCATAGAATTCCCGATGATACAGAACCTCATGCTTGGGCTCCTGATGACGTTTCTCTCGTTGAGTTTGCGCGAAACGAAAACATAGGATTGCGGATCAACCGTATTGTGGATGCAGCAGAACGTATGTCTTTATCAATCTTAAATGAAAGCCGTGGAAAAACGCGCGTTAGCATGATGAACTTTGGTCACGAAGCACAAGTTGTACTTGATTTGACCTCTGATACTGCAACAGTAAGACAACGAATTAGTGAAGATACTGGTTTGCTAAACATTTCAGATACAAATTACCCCATCGCCTTCGATAAAATGCATACGACGATAGGCCAGCAAGGGACAGGTAACAGTCGCGGCAACCCTAAGAAGATGGTAGCTCTTGTGACAGATGGTTATTACAGCCACTTCCCCAATTCGGAACAAAGATACCATCCTTTTGACGCCACATTTTGCGATGAGATTAAAAGCAGAAATATTCAAATAGCTGTTGTTAATACAATCTATGATGAAATAGACAATAGCGGGATTTACGATCTTATTGGACGCGATAACAAAGACGCGGCAACACAAGCCTTAAAAGATTGCGCATCACCGGATTTGTATTTTGAGGCTAATTCACCTGGTGAAATCAATGATTCTTTTGAAGCGCTCGCAGCAAAAATTGCATCGTCAACACCTAGGCTGACGAACTAAATTTCGTTGATGACACAAGGAAATCTGATTACTGCTTTGCAATCCAGTTAAGCGCGACGCGCCAGTCAGTATTTTTGAATATGATTAACTGCTATCCACACAAGTCTTGAGATTAAATTCAACAGACCAGTCTTCGACACTCTGCAAAACTGCGCTGGCAAAACATTCAGGAGGAATTGTTATTCCCTGTCCTGCACTACGATTAAAAATAACCAGGTGAATATCTCTATCGAATTGCTTTATTCTTGATCTATAATCTTTGTAGAAAACAGAATTA
>CALAIO010000288.1 GCA_937923355.1 uncultured Rhizobiaceae group bacterium
GGACGCTTTGTGCAGGGTCCGGAAGAAAAACGCGGATTTTCCGGTCGCGTAACCGGTTTTTGTATATCAGTCATGTAAACTAACCTTACAGATAGTGAGCCCCTCGGTGGGGAGGGGTGGCCCACCGCGACACCTATAGAAATATAATCAGGTGGTCAAGTCTAACGACAAGAAATGTTCAAATTACGATATTCATGGTTTACAAGATTGGCTTTTGCGTTATTCAGTGACGCGTAAAATAAAGGATATCGAATGCCCCATACGCTCACTTTGGTTTCTAGTTTCAAAAGCGCATGTTTGACAGAAGCGTTGGTTGATAAGGTTTCTACAGCGCTTGAAGTTGTAGAAATGCAATGGCTTTACCCGTCGGTTGCCTGCGATTTTATTTTGTCATCTTCGAGCAATATGGATGAAGCAAAAACGCTCGCACAAACTATAATTGCCAACTTACCAATTGATATCATCGTTCAAGATTCAGAAAAACGTAAGAAAAAACTCTTTCTGGCAGATATGGATTCAACCATCATTGGTCAGGAATGTATCGATGAACTTGCAGCAGAACTTGGCATCAAGGACAAGGTTGCAACAATAACCGAAGCAGCCATGAACGGTGAAATTGATTTCGAAGGCGCACTTAAAGATCGTGTAGCCCTTCTTGCTGGCCTCGAAGAAGCTGTCGTTGCAAAAGTTCTGAACAATCGAATTACGATCAATCAAGGCGCGTATGAAGCCTTGGCAGTCATGCGCGCGCATGGAACGCATACGGCTTTGGTATCAGGCGGCTTTACCATTTTTGCCAAAGAGATTGCAGGTGAAGTGGGTTTTCACGAGTTTTATGCCAATGAATTGCTAAGCGAAGATGGCAAGTTTACAGGCAAGGTAGCGGAGCCAATTTTAGGTCAACAAGCGAAACTGGATCAGCTCAATAGACTGGCAAATGAAAAACAAATCGCATTAAGCGATACAATTGCTATTGGTGATGGCGCGAATGATTTGCCGATGTTGATGAATGCAGGCACAGGCATTGCGTTTCATGCCAAGCCCTCCGTTGCTGAACAGGCAAAAGTCGTCATCAATCACGGTGATCTTTCATCCATACTCTTCATACAGGGCTATACAAAAGCAGATATTGATGCGGTGATGGCGTGAATTATTGCTTGAAATAGTCAAACATCCATTGAGCGCTTTGTTCAAAATCATATTCAGGTTTCCAGCCCCAATCTGCGCGCGCATTCTGGTCGACCGTTTCGCCTGGCCAGCCGCCTAAAAGCGCTTGGACATAGTCTTGCGGTTCAAATGAATATTCAAATTCTGGATATTCCTTGCTGATTTGATCTGCAACAATTTGAGCAGATAAATAATAGGCGTGTACATTATAAGCCGGCTGCTTAACTTGCGCTTTTTCAGCAAATGTAAAACTCATGATCGAGTTAATCACGTCCAATAGGAAAAGCGTTGAAACATCTGTTTCTGGCGTAACCGGAAAAGTGAAAGACTGGCCATTTACGGCTGCTTTAAAAGCATGAGATGGAAAAGCGGTAACAGCGCTTGGCGGTGCATAAGGTGATATTACCAGAGGAAAGCGCAGGCACCTAAAATCAAGTCCGTGACTTGCCTTAAAATAATTGCCAAGGCGCTCAACTGCAATCTTGGTTACCCCGTAAATATTTTCAGGCCATTGTGGCTGATCTTCCGGCATCGGGCTTGGGATATTTTCACCATATGAAGCGAGCGTACTTGCGAAAAAGAACATGCCTACATCATGCGCTTTGCTTAATTTAAGCAGATTGAAAGAAGCGGTCGCGTTGATTTCCCAGGCAGCATCCATATCAGCTTCAGAACTGCCAGATAAAAGCGATGCAAGATGATAAACGGCATCAGGTTTTTGCGTTTTGAAAATATCCATCAATAATTCTACATCACGCACATCACCTGTCACAATGGTTTCAAGTGCATCATGTTTTGCAGGTTCGCTACCGGGGATATCAAAACGAATGACTTCTATGTTTTTCGCGATCAAACGTTCTGATAGCAATCTTCCAATATTGCCATTACCACCTGTAATCAGTGCTTTTTTCATATGCCTGTTCCCTATTCTGGGAGTAACATAGCAGAATCAAAATTTTGAAAAAACCAATTAATTGGTGCGTGCTTCAACCCACTTGCGCCATTTGGCAGGTGTGCCAGCAAAGACGTTAATATCAGTTTCGCCCTTGATGCCAGGAATTTTGCCTGTTCCTGTATATTGCCAGAATGACCAGCGCTGGCCCGGATACACATCCTTTGGATGTGCTGCCACGGAACGAAGCCAAAACTCTACGTCACGCATGGAGCCAAGGTTATTATCCTTGTAAAAATCAACAGTTGTATAAACCAGTGGTTTCTTACCGTAGTGGCGTTGCATTATGCCAAGATAGGTGCGCATCTCTGCACGCATTTTGGCAGGTGAATGCTTTTTCTTGCAAGAAGATTGGTGGTTCCATTCCATGTCCAAAACCGGAGGTAGTGATTTTGGATCTTTGGGAACATTACGAATAAACCATCGGGCCTGTTCGGCTGCAGTACGGCAGAAATAGTAGAAATGATAGGCACCACGCGGAACGCCAGCACGCCCTGCTGCGTTCCAATATTCCAGAAATCTTTTATCAAGATGATCGCCACCTTCGGTTGCCTTGATAAATGCGAAAGCAACACCGCCACGTTTTGCAGTGCGCCAGTCAATATCGCCTTGCCATTTGGAAACATCAATCCCGTGTACAGGATATTGCTCCGGGCGATAGCTATCCCACTCAACAGGATCATGGTCACCAAACTGAGGATTGGTCACCGCAAGGCTTACATCAAGCACAGTTGTTGGACTGCTCGTACAAGAAGCAAGAAGAAGAGTAAGAGCTGAAAAGATTAACTTACGCAAAGCACAGAATTCCTGTTTGAGGGAAGTTCGGAATAAATGAATACAATCTTACTAAAACATTTATAAAAGTTTAACGATTTACAATCCAGCAAATTCTTTTGGTTGAATTTTTTGTGAGGCACTTCTGTTTTTGTGCTTTTGCTTTCGGCCTGATGCACGCTCACGCCAAACCTTGAAACTTTTTGGCTTCAAATTGGAGCGCATGATTTTAATGACTTCTTTTTCTGGAACACTAAATTGCATTTCAATGGTTTCAAAAGGGGTGTCATCGCACCATGCCAATTCAATAATATGATTGGTTTGCGCATCAATTTCTTTTGGGTGGTTGTCCATAAAAATTTCCGACATAAGTAAACTTACTCTAATAGATATGTGTCTTATCTCAAAAATCCAGTTCGGAAGATGTTTATGAAAAAAATAGCAGTTATTGGCGCGGGGCTTTCAGGCCTGACGTTTGCCAAAAGC
>CALAIO010000289.1 GCA_937923355.1 uncultured Rhizobiaceae group bacterium
ATACCACAACACAACGCGTAGACTTCGATGGTAGCCAAGGTGCTAAACTTTCTGCAAGGCTGGATTTGCCAGCGGGCACGATCAAGGCATATGCGATTTTTGCTCATTGTTTTACGTGCTCAAAAGATCTTCATGCAACGAAAAGAATCTCTGCTGATTTAGCGCAACAAGGTATTGCTGTTTTACGTTTTGATTTTACAGGCCTAGGTAACAGTAAAGGTGATTTTTCTTCAACAAATTTTTCCTCAAATCGAGAAGACCTGATTGTCGCAGCTAATTATTTGCGTGATAATTTTGAAGCCCCAAGCTTGTTAATTGGTCACTCTTTGGGCGGGGCCGCAGTTTTGTCAATTGCCTCGGAAATTCCTGAAGTGAGTGCTGTCGCAACCATAGGCGCGCCCTCTGAAGCAAAGCACGTCGTTCATAATTTTGGTGTAAAAATTGATGAAATAAAAGATCTAGGCGAGGCCACTGTTTCACTGGGTGGACGTGATTTTTCAATCCGTAAGCAATTTCTTGATGATCTTGAAGCCAATGATGTGCTTGAAAAAGTTGCAAAACTAAGAAAGCCATTGCTTGTTCTTCACTCTCCAATTGATCAAACGGTTGGTGTTGAAAATGCAACGCAGATTTTTATGGCAGCCAAACATCCCAAAAGTTTTGTATCACTAGATAATGCTGATCATCTTGTAAGTAATGAAAGAGATGCTGATTTTGTTGCTGCCGTTATTTCTTCTTGGGCAAGCCGCTATATTTCTCAAGATAATATTCACGACCAAACCAGTATAAGTGACGAGGTAGTTGTTTCAGAAACAGGTCTTGGCAGATTTCAAAATACGGTTCTTGCTGGAAATCACTATCTGATGGGTGATGAACCAAAATCTGTTGGTGGCTTGGATAGCGGACCATCGCCTTATGATTATCTGGCCGCCGCACTTGGTACTTGTACCTCAATGACGATGCGAATGTATGCAGATTTCAAAAAAATCGAAGTTGGAAAAATTTCAGTTGCAGTTTCGCATGAAAAAATTCATGCAAAAGATTGCATGGAATGTACAGAAGGTGAGCGTGAAAAGGGCGGCAAGATTGATGTCTTTAAGCGCAATATTTCAGTTGAAGGCCTCAACGATGAGACATTATCTGCCAAATTGCTTGAAATTGCTGACAAATGTCCTGTCCACAAGACACTTGAAAAAGGTGCCAAGGTAGAAACAGATTATAAATAAGTAAGTTAAACATTACAGAAGTTTAATTTTGCGTCCATAAAACTGTAATCTGAAAGTTCCTACATAGAGTTCAACAGCAAAGCATTCTTGCTTGCTAAATTGACTTTATAAGGAATTTAAAATGACAATCAAAACTCAACCTACAAAATCATTACGTAATGTATTGCTAGCCTCTACAATGGCTTTTGGTGTAGCAGGTTATGCAACGGGGCAAGCAAATGTATTTTCATTGTCATCTGCGCATGCAGAGGCTGTAAAAGTCCAGGCACCAGCCGCATTTTCATTTGGTGATGTTGTTGAGGCGGTATCACCAGCTGTTGTAAGCGTACGCGTAGAGCAAACCATTCAGCCTGCGAATGCTGAGGGTGATTTTCAGTTTGACCGACGCGGTCGTGGTTTCATGGAAAGATTTTTTGAAGGTTTGCCGCGTGGTGTACGACCAGAAGGTCGTCACGGAAAAGGCCCACGCAAGGGCAATTCACAAGGGTCAGGTTTTTTTGTTTCAGATGACGGTTATCTTGTAACCAATAATCACGTCATTGAAGGCGGCTCAAAATTCATGGTGGTGATGTCTGATGGCGAAGAACTTGAAGCAGCACTGATTGGGACTGACCCAAGAACTGATCTTGCAGTATTAAAAGTGGAAGCAGAAGAAAAACTCACCTATGTGGACTTTGGCGACAACCGCCCGCGCACAGGTGATTGGGTGGTCGCTGTTGGTAATCCGTTTGGTCTTGGTGGTACTGTAACTGCCGGCATTGTTTCAGCACATGGGCGCGATATTGGCTCAAGCCGTTACGATGATTTCATCCAGATTGATGCAGCCGTAAACAAGGGTAACTCCGGAGGCCCGACTTTCAATCTGAGTGGCGAGGTAATTGGCGTTAATACGGCAATTTTCTCCCCCTCTGGTGGTAATGTCGGTATTGCTTTCGCGGTTCCTGCCAAGCTTGCAGATGAAGTCGTATCAGACCTCATTCAAAACGGCTCGGTGACGCGAGGTTGGCTTGGTGTTCAAATTCAACCCGTGACGAAAGAGATTTCAGAATCTCTCGGTCTGGATATTGCGCAAGGTGCAATTGTGACCTCCCCGCAAGAAGGTAGTCCAGCGGCTGATGCAGGCATTCAATCTGGTGATGTGATTACTGCTATCGATGACAAAAGTGTCAAAGGTCCAAAAGAATTGGCGCGTTTGATTGCAGGCTATGATCCTGAATCCCAAATCGACTTGAAAGTATGGCGTGATGGCAAATCTGAAACGGTTTCCGTAACTCTCGGCAAACTTGAAGAAACACAAGTTGCAGCAGCAGTTGCCCCAAAGGATGGCAAGAAACGCAATCTCAAACGTCTCGGCCTTAAACTTGAAGAAACCTCAGATGGTCTTGCAGTTCTGGATGTTAACCCAGGCAGTCAAGCCGCAGAACGTGGTTTACGCCCTGGTGATGTCATTGTTTCAGTAAATGGCGAGGATGTGACAGATATGAAAGCACTAAGAGGAGGCATGAAATCTGCACGCAAAGCGGGTCGAAAATCTGCGCTTTTAGAAGTACGCAGGCAAGATCGAACAGTCTTTATTCCTGTTCCTGTTCAGCGTGGTTAAATCCCCATCATCCTTCTTGTCTCCCCCTCCAAAGAAGGATGTAACTGGCGGCAGGCTATTCCCCCAATAGTCTGCCGCTATTTGCTTTCCACAACAGATTATTTTGTATAAATTTATCCCATGAAAATATTAATTGTAGAAGATGACGACGAAGCCGCAAAGTTTCTTATAAAGGGATTTGGTGAGTCAGGTCATAACCCAATCCATGCGGCAGATGGTGATACAGGTCTGCATTTGGCAAAAACTGAACAGTTTGATGTTCTGATTTTGGACAGAATGCTACCGAAGCTTGACGGCCTAAGCCTTTTGAAACAAGTGAGAGCAGATGGGGATAATACCCCGGCGCTCATCTTGTCGGCACTGGGTGCTGTTGATGACAGGGTGGAAGGGCTTCGTTCAGGTGGCGATGACTATCTTACAAAACCTTACGCATTTTCTGAACTTCTTGCCCGTGTTGAAGTTCTTGCTAAACGCAATAATGTAGATGAAGGTGATACAACGCTTGTCGTAGGTAGTCTCCAGCTTGATCGGCTCACCAGAGAAGTTAGCCGCAATGGACAAAAAATCCTTTTGCAGCCACGTGAATTCAGGCTTTTGACATACTTGATGCAAAATGCTGGCACAGTTGTTACGAGGACTATGCTACTTGAAAAAGTATGGGACTATCATTTTGATCCTCAGACCAATGTTATCGATGTTCATATCTCACGGCTAAGGGGCAAGATTGACAAGGACTTTGATGAGCCGATGCTTTTGACCATTCGTGGTGCAGGATATAAATTACAAGTGCCAGAAGAAAGCACCTGATGTTAAAAAGGGTCGCTTCTTTATTCAAGGTTACAGCTGTCAGGCTATCGATCATTTATACGCTAATATTTGGCGTACTGTCACTTGGCATCGTCTTTTACATGACGGGCGCAACCGTCAATGTTTTGCGCGAACAATATCAAACATCTATTGATGAAGAAGTGATAGGTCTTGCACGGATTTATCGCCGAGGTGGAGTTAATTCTCTGGTTCGAACATTAGACCGTCGCGCTCGTGCGCCAGGTGCGAACCTGTATGTTATTACAAATCCGCAAGGCGAAATTATTGCAGGCAATGTGCCGCGAATGCAAAATGATATCATGCGGCGGATTGGTTGGACAAAGCGCCCTTTCAGATATGAGCGATTTGATGATCAAAGTGACAAAGAACACCGAGCCATTGCGCGCGTACTGGAAGTACCCAATGGTATGCGAATTCTTGTAGGTCGCGATGTCAGTGAGTATGAAGGAGTACGCGAGATCGTTGGACGCGGTTTCAAGCTCGCTCTTGGAACGATGGTTGCGCTTGGGTTGTTGACCTGGTTCTTCGTTGGTCGCCGCGCCTTGAAACGCATAGATCAGGTTTCAAAATCTTCACAACGTATTATGGGAGGGGATAAATCAGAACGTTTACCCGTAACAGGAACGCATGATGAATTCGACCGATTGTCTGAAAACCTCAATCACATGTTGGATCAAATCAACGAGCTTGATGATGGTGTCAAACAGATGTCAGACAACATTGCGCATGATTTGAAAACGCCCATAACAAGATTGCGTAATAAGGCGGAGGAAGCTTTTACGCTTGAGAACAAGCCTCAGGAACAGCAGGAAAAAATCGCAGACATTATTGACGACTGCGATAGCATCGTAAAAACATTTGATGCACTGTTGATGATATCAAGAGTAGAATCTGGTTCCACAGTTGCAAAACTGGAACGCCTCAAGACAGCTGATATTTTAAGCGATGTATACGAGCTTTATGAAGCTCTGGTAGAAGATGAAAACAAGCAATTGAAACTTGAAGTGAATTTACCAGATAATCTTGAAATCATGGGTAATCGCGAACTGCTTTCGCAAGCAATATCCAACTTGATAGATAATGCAATCAAGTATGGCGGAGACGTTATAACTCTAAATGCTGAGCTTCAACACAATGACTTAAGAATAAAGGTTGTGGACAGTGGCGAAGGCATAGCAGAAGAAGACCGTAGTAGAGTGATTGAAAGGTTTGTAAGGCTTGATAAATCCCGAAATATGAGTGGTAATGGACTGGGCTTATCCTTGGTTAAGGCGATTTCTAAGATGCACAAAGGCAGTTTTAAACTTACCGACAGTGATCAAGGTTTTGCAGCACTCTTAAAAATTCCTTATTTGGAACAATAAGATGCACATCGACTTTGAATCAGTTCCCAAACAACTTCATGTAATTGATGAAAATGATTTCGAGAAAGTAAGAGCAGATTTTTCCAAAAGCCTTTTGCAAAAATACCAAAGCCAGAATGATTTAATTGATTTTCTAAGCTGTGTTTTTCAACTTTCGCCCTATCTCAAAGACAGCGCCCACAAAGAGTATTCATTCTTGGAAAGCTTGTTTGAAAACGGGTTTGAGAAAAGCTGTTTTGAAATTCTTGAGATCACCAAATCTATCGGAATGAAAACTGAAACAGAAGCAGATCTAATGCGCGAAGTCCGTGTTGCAAAACGTCGATGCGCATTGCTTTGTGGAATAGCGGATCTTGGTGGATGGTGGGACGGCAATCAAGTAACAAGCGCACTTTCGGATTTTGCTAAAACAGCACTCAAGGCTTGTCTGGATTTTGTCCTTTTACAAAATCATAATCAGGAAAAATTGACACTCGCAAATCCAGCCCAACCTCAAGAGGATTGTGGTTTTATTATTTTAGGTATGGGGAAACTGGGGGCAGGTGAGCTAAATTATTCCAGTGACATTGATCTGATTTTCATCTTTGACGACGCAGCAAAAATCACACTGAATACGGATGATCCGATCACGCTGCTTTCTCGAATGGCAAAGCAATTAATAAAGCTGATGCAAGAGCGTACTGGCGATGGGTATGTCTTTCGCATGGACTTGCGTTTGCGACCTGATCCATCTTCTACACCATTGGTCATCCCGCTTGTGGCTGCGCTGAATTACTATGAAGGCCAAGGGCAAAATTGGGAACGTGCTGCAATGATCAAGGCACGCGCGGTCGCTGGTGATATTAAGGCAGGTGAGGCATTCCTTAAAGAACTTGCTCCGTTTATCTGGCGCAAGTATTTGGATTTTGCAGCCATCAATGATGTTCAATCGATCAAGCGTCAGATACATGCCCATAAAGGGCATGGCGAAATTGCAGTGCTCGGACACAACATAAAATTGGGACGAGGGGGCATACGCGAGATAGAGTTTTTTGCTCAAACCCAACAGTTGATTGCAGGTGGGCGTAATGAACAATTGCGATGTAATGAAACCATTGCGACCTTACAGGTACTTTGCGAAAATAACTGGATTGAACAAACCGCCGTTGATGAACTGACACAAGCCTATTGGTTTTTACGTAATCTGGAACATCGCTTACAGATGGTCGACGATAGCCAAACTCACACTCTGCCAGATACAAATGATAGGCTGAGACCCATTGCCTATATGTCCAATGAAAACGACGTGGAAAAATTTTCGGCGCTGATCAGAAGCAATTTAGAAAGCGTGGAAAAGCATTATTCTGAACTTTTTGAAACAGCGCCTGATCTATCTTCCCAAGGGGGCAATCTGGTTTTCACAGGTGATGATGAAGATCCGGACACAATCAAGACGCTTGAAAAAATGGGTTTTGCCAGAGCAAGCGATATCAT
>CALAIO010000290.1 GCA_937923355.1 uncultured Rhizobiaceae group bacterium
GTCTGTTCGCCTTCAACCAGATAATAAGGCTGATCCTGATGCCATGGGGTTTTGACTGAATTGCCAGGCTCTTTGACCAAGATATGATCGTGAAAAATTCTGGCTGTGTTTGATTGCATAAGCGTTGCGGCAATCTCTGCCATGGGTGACTCTTTGACAAGTGAGCGATAACCGTCAAACTGGTTCCAGACGACATAGTCCTGAAAGAATGGCGCACTGCCATCGTCTGGTCGATAGGTGCGCTCGCGCCAGGAAGGGTTGGCTTTATTTTCTTCAATCGCTTGTTGAACGTTTTCGACGTAATCCTTGAATATGCCTTTTAAAAGCACGGCGCCGTTCGCGCCAAAATCTTCAATATCTTTTTGGGTAACAAGGCTTGTCATTTTATTTCCTCTAAAAAGAACCGTAAAAATGTTTGATTGCGTTTTAGCTGAGAGGTTTTCTTATCGTAAATTAAAAACAATTTATGCTCGAAATTATCACGAAAAGAAGCTTCCCATCCGACGTTTATTTTCTTAACAAGCCCTTTGTTCATGCTGTTAAGATAGGTCCATTCAGGCAGTAGGGCAATTCCTTCTCCTCTTATTATAATATCCAGAATTTTGTTAGTATCGCTGCAAAGAAAATAGGGGGAGGTTTCGATTTTATTCCATTTCTGTTTGTAAAATGAGTGCCATGGAAGTTGGCCATTTTGAGTGCCGTAACAAATCGTCTTGTGATTGAGAACGTCTTTAGGTGTTTTTAAAATGCCAAACTTTTCTATGTATTCTGGAGAGGCGACAATCGCCATACGGTGTTCGTCAATCACTCTGGCCACAAGATTTTCTGGCGGCATATTGCTTGGACGTATGGCAAAATCGATGTTGTCTTTCATCAAATCCTGTACTGTATCTGTTGCCAGCAGCTCAATCATGATTTCAGGGTATAAGCTCCTGAACTTTTGCAGAATTGGATAAAGGTGTTGATCAGCGTAACTTGGCAATGCCGAAATTTTTAATTTCCCAGACGGTTCAGTTGATGTTTCTTTAAGCATTAGATCTGCCATCTCGAAGTCTCTTACTGCCTGGCTGACCTGATTGTAATAGGTTTGACCCAACTCTGTGAGAGATAAATATCTTGTAGAGCGCTTTAATAAATCGACGCCTAGATGTTGTTCCAGATCTTTCACGCGTCTTGAAATTGTGGAGACTGGAACGCAGAGTTCTTTGGCTGTTTTTGAAAAACTTCCTGTGTCTGCTACTCTGATGAAATATTTTGTTGCTGTCAGCTTGTCCATATTTGCTTAAATCGTTAAGTTAGAGTTTTATTTTTCCACTTTTCGCAAATAACATTCCAATATTTTGTTAAAGAAGTAAATTGAAATCTTATGTATGTCCTATCAAGCTTACTGATAGGCTGGGGCACTTGCTGATAATAAATCCTGTCCACGGAAATAAATTATTTGCAGTGCTTCACCTAAGTTAACTTCTTCCTATTTTTAAACCGGGCGCTGGCCTTTCTTTCAGTATTTCACTTCTGAAGCGAAACAGAGCTGCAGGTCTTCCACCTGTTGAACGTTGGCTTGCACCAGTAGGTTCAACAAGTTCTGCGTTCTCGACCAATCGTCGGAAATTTTGCTTGTGAACAGCGCGACCAAATATACTCTCGACTGTTTGTTGCAAATCAAAAAGTGTGAAGACTTCAGGCATGAGTTCGAAAATGACAGGGCGGTATTTTAATTTACTTCGCAGTCTTGCAATAGCCGTCGCTAATATCCGTCGGTGATCATGTGCCATGGAAATGCTTGGGATAATGTTGGCGTTCTCTTGAGTAAGCCTGCCATCAACGACAGCTTCAGATAATAAGCCTGCTGCATACATCATTTCATAGCGTTCTAACACAAGCTCATCATCCCAGCTTGAGCCTTCAAGCCCAAATGAAATTTTAATGCGAGAAAGCGGGTCAAGGCCGCGTATAATTCTGTTTACGCGCGCCGGATGCGCTGCCCATTCAAGAAGGTGTGGTATAATCGTATCATCGAGCAGGTTAGGGCGCCCCTTGCGCCAGTCTTCCCAAGGGAAGAACTCATACCAGTTTCTCAGCTTTGCATCTGTTAAAATCACTTCAGAATCTGACTCAATGGTAAAACGTGAAAGCGCCAGATAACCAACTGATACAACATGAGGCGACTGATCTCCTGCCACAGGCATTCTACCCCTGTCTCCAAAGGTGTAGAGCTGCTCAACATAGCCTGGACGAATGCCGGTTTGTGCTTGCGCCAACTCTCGCAAACCTTCTTCCATGGTGCGATGTTTTCTTGGATCAAACTTGCCATAGGGAAGGGCGTCCTGTTTGCCTGTTGTTTGAAGAATAGCGGGTGACTTATCAACGATTGCAACGATGACTGCGTTTAACCCAATCTCCATAACTTGTTCAGACATGGTTCTTTCTTTTGCGTTCTATTTTTTCAAAAGCATTTAGAAATTCTTTTTGTGCTTCTTGTGCTGCCAGTGGTTGGAAATTGAACATATCAACTGAAAAACCACGAGGTGTTCCGAAGAATACCTTGGCCTCTTCGCGTTCAAAGCCTGCCAGTTCAATTGCTTCAAAATAAGCAGAAATTGAATCTGCACGCTTTATGGCTTTTTTCAGTTTTTCTGGCGTGACAGGTATCAATGAATAGCGACGATGTATTGCTTCCTGTAGTCTTGCCTCTACCAGTTTGTAGTCGCCGCCCAATACAGCCTTGAACGGCGAAATCATATCGCCAACCACATATTCAGGCCCGTCATGCAGCAATGCAATCAGTTCTTCCTCTGGAGAACATTTTGGTTCAAGACTGCAAAATATTTGCCAGACAATGACGGAATGTTGCGCAACGCTGAACGCATGGTCGCCGTGCGTTTGTCCGTTCCAACGTGCCACACGAGCAAGGCCGTGCGCGATGTCATCAACTTCAACATCAAGAGGCGAAGGTTCCAACAAATCGAGCCTTCTGCCAGATAACATGCGTTGCCATGCGCGAATTTCTTTTTGTTGCGTTGCCATCAATCAGTCTTTGGCATTTTAAAATTTACCCAGCTTTGTATTTGTGGCGTGAGTTCTATTGTATCTGCTAAAAGCTTTTCGGCCTTGGCAATTCTATCAAGTCTTAACATTGCAAGCCCGGTATTAGCTGAAATACTTCCCAAGGTACCAGCTGGTTTGCGATCTGCTGTTATAGCAGTGGACGTTTCAGGCAAAGGTTCTTTGCTTTCAACCATGATGATGCGTTTTTTGGCTGTGCCTCTATGTTGCATTCGTGAGACGACTTCTTGGCCGACATAACATCCTTTTTTGAAGTCCACACCACCGAATTGATCCATCAAAACTTCATGCGGGTAGGCGTCACCATAATCAAAGTCTAAGCCACCTTGTGGCATCCCGTTAGATATGCGGTGTGCGGTATAATCCGCTTCATCACCATCTGGCTTTTTACCAGAATAATCACGCCAGCCCATCGTCTGCAGTCTTGGGTCCGCAATAAGTTTTTCTTGGTTCGAAATATTATCTCCCCATAAAGCGAAGACGCTCAACTCAGCTTGCGCTTCGATTGTTACTTTTGCTCGCAGTCTATAAAAAGTTAGACGTTTAATAAAATCTTCTGCAAAGTTTATTGCAACATCGAACAAGAAGCCATCGTTCTTTTTTATCAGGAAAAAATCAAAGAGTATCTTTCCTTGTGGTGTTAAAAGTGCGCCGAAAGATGCTTTGTTTTCTTCAAGGCCAATGACCTTGCATGTCAGGATGTTATCCAGAAAGCTTTCTGCTTCCTCACCTGATATTTTTATCAGTGAGCGATCATTTAGGGTGGCAAATTTCACAATTAGTCTCCAGCAACGAAGAAAGTCCAGCGGCCAGAGGGTGTAATACCAGCTCTATAGAAAATGTAACCGCCGAAGTCTTTCATATCCTGAAAGTCGCCATACGTTACTATTCTGAATAATTCAACCATTTGAGGATCTGTAAGTTTATCCAAGGGATAAGCAAAAAAGTAAGGCCATACGTAAAGCTCGCGGTCTGTTCCCTTGTCCAGATGAACATAGCCAGCTTCTAAAATATCCTGCAAAATCGCCAATGTTTCATGGCCATTATCATCGCCAGATTCTTGCTTTAGAAAATCAATCGGGTCTCCATCAAAACCGCCTAGGGATAGCATGGTACTCGAGTCTCCCGTGCCGATATAGGTGCGAAGTTTTTCTATATCTCCGGATTTTGTTGCTTCCAGTATGAGTTCGTGCATGCGTCTGGTTGGGAAGGGGAGTGCATCAAGGTCATAGGAAATTTCTGGTAGCTCTTCGATAGAAGGAGAGGTCTCTGTTGAAACATCAGCCTCATCGTGTTGATCGTTTTGCCCTGATGTTTCTTCCAGTTCTTCTTGAGAAATTTCAGGCTGGATGGGCGTTTCTTGTGCATAAGAATAAACCAGTCCTTGTCCCAAAAAGACAAGCGCAATCAGAAATATCCAAGACTGTTTAATAAACATCATAATACACCCACCATACATACAAAAATAGTGTAGTGCGAGACTATAGTTATGAAAAGAATTTATTCTTCAAATTGTTGCGAGCGATGAAGATTTATTGCAGTGTTCTTTGAAGTGGCAGAATGCCAAGTTCATCCAGGTTTTTGAAATGCGTAATCAACTTTGAAGCTTCTTCCATGCCTTTTTCATTGGCCAGTCGTTCAATTGCTTCTTGAATAAAGACTTCGACAATTAATTCTGTTCCCAGATTTTCCGCCTGAATATCTGACCAGATATCAGAAAAATATTCTTTCGCTAATGCGCGTTTTTCCTGATCAATCAGGTCGTCCAAATTATCTGGTATATTAGTTGTTGTCACAATCCCAAACCCTGCTTGTATAGTCCAGATATTGTTTAGGTGATTTTGTCGAAAAAATCATTAGCTGCGACAAGAATGATTTAACAAATGGTTAACGCCCGTATCTGGTAGGAATTTCGCCAGATAGTTTTATGCCTTCTGTCATATAACGGTTATTGGCCTCTATGGCAGCATTTGTACATTCACGGTAAGTTTCCTGAAAGCCTCGGAAGCCATGATTGAAGTTTGCAATCATTTGCGCTTTACGTTCATCTGTTGGCTCTTCATTTTTAATCATGTCTTGCATGGCTTGTCGCCATTTTTGGCCTTCATTGGCTTTGCAAAGTTCTCTTAAATAATGAAGCGCGCCAAGGATTTCCGACAGGCGCAACATTTGCGGCTGATAGGCTGGAGGCAGAGTTGTGATCTTAGGCGTTTCAACCTCTGCTGTCGTTTCGTTGTTTTGATCAGTAGATTGCGCTTGCGCCAAAGCTGACATGCTCATGCAGATAACAAATGCAGAAGCTTTGAGAGAATTTGTGAACAGGATGCGCATGTTTGTATAGTTAGCTCAATTGATTGATTGGGTGTGAATATGATGGATTGATCAGGTTTTTGCAATCATCACCTATAATGATGGTTACTTTGCGTCATTTATCTTTCATTATTTCCATTATAAATTCCGGCGTGTCAGGCGTCGTAAGCATTGTTTTCATTTCTTCCAGACTGAACCAGCCAATGTCTGCAGCATCATCCAGTGCCCTGGCTTGTCCTGTAAATGCGTTTGTCACGAAAGTTGCTAATACGAAATGATATTTTAAAGCACCATCTTCATCGTAAGTTATACGGTCTCGTATTTTGGCAAACTTCATGTTCGTTGCGGTGAGGTCAGTTTCCTCTTTTAATTCTCTTATGGCAGCTTCCTCAAGTGTCTCTCCAACTTCTTGCGAACCACCGGGGAGTGACCAATGTCCCAGATAGGGGGCCTTGCCACGTTTTATCAATAGGAATTTGTCTTTATTATAAACCAGAACACTTGCCCCCGTTATTGGTTTAAGTGGCATTAGCAAAATCCTTGGTTAATTTGAAAAATTAAGTGCAACTTACGTAATAGTTATACTATAAAGCTTTGACAATAATAATGGTGTTCTATCGTATATGTGTGGTCGTTTTTCATTATTGGCAAGTCCTGAAGAACTTTGCAATCTGCTTGGAATTAATGAGATGGGCGCATTCCCGCCTCGATATAATATCGCGCCTACACAGCCGATATTGACTGTTGGTACTGGACC
>CALAIO010000291.1 GCA_937923355.1 uncultured Rhizobiaceae group bacterium
TCGCAGTTGTATCACCTGCCGGAATGGTGACGGTTCCTGACAGGGCAGTGTAGTCTGTTCCAGCAGTCGCCGTACCTGCTACGGAGTATGACACTACAGTATTTGTTGTACTTATATTTGTTTGTGTCACGGTGAATAGGCCAGAAGTGCCAGGTTCCGCGCCATTGGTTGTGTTTGCAATGGATAGGGCTGCGGCATCATCGTCTGCAATCGTGTTTGTCGCTTCTACTGTAGCGCTAAGAGTAGCGTCGCCAGATGTTACAGATGTAAGTGTTACGACGACAGTTTCATTGCCCTCAACAATTGTATCATCAAGTACGGATACTGGAATGGTCCCAGATGTATTTCCAGCCGTAATGGTAAGGGTGCCTGACAAGGCAGTATAATCTGTTCCAGCAGTTGCTGTACCCGCTATTGAATACGAAACCACTGTATCTGTTGCGCTTGTGTTCGTTTGCGTCACAGTGAACAGACCATCAGTTCCTGGCTCTGCACCATCCGTAGTATTTGCAATGGAAAGCGTAGCAAAATCATCGTCTGCGATTGTGTTTGTCGCTTCCAGTGTTGTGCCAAGCGTAGCAGCGCCTGATGTCACCGCTGTTAGCGTAACAATGACAGTCTCATCGCCTTCAACATCTGTATCGTCAATCACTGGCAGAGGTATTGTTGCAGTTGTATCGCCTGCGGGGACGGTTACTGTTCCTGACAGGGCAGTATAATCTGCTCCGGCAGTGGCTGTACCCGCCACCTAATAGGAAACAATGGTATCGGTAACGACTGTTGCTGATTGCGTTATTGTAAAGAGACCATCGGTTCCAGGTTCTGCTGCATCTGTTGTGTTTGCAATTGAAACGGTAGGGGGTGTGCCCACAATGATTGCAATGGGTTGCGCAGCTAACCTTTGATCACCTGGTGCTAATTCTACAACAGTGAAATTAAAGCTGACCGACATGCCGCTTACGGTCATCGTCACAAAATAGGTGCCAGCAGACAAATCAACAGGATCATCATCTGCAGGAGAAACGCCTCCTGCAGCCAGGCCTGGACCTGAAATGTTTACTGCGGTTATTGCTGTATCTCGATCAACAACAAAATGTAAATCACTGGGTTCCGCTGTTAACCGATGTGATATTTCTGCACGATCATTAAATGCTGTGTTGGCACTGGCAGATGTTGCTCTGCATGTTATTGAGCCGCCATTATCCAAGTCTATTTCTATAACATCATTACCACCGGCCAAAGGTGCTGTAAGATTTGTATTTACTGTATTAACATCAGCCAAGGAGCAGGATTGGGCAAAACTAGATGTCGCGCTAACTGTTAGTGCGCTAAACAACAAGACAAAAATCGAAAGCAATCTGAGCATTCCGTAGATATTAAACTGCGGAATGAAGTGTGAAACTAATGCAAGATTACTAAAAAAACGAAACATTTGCTTAACCACTAATCTTCTTATTGAAGTCTTAATGCTAAGCTTGGTGAGAGTCTAATTGGAATGAGCGATTTTTGTTTAATGACGCAGTTGGTGCTGGTTTTTGCACTATTTATTGAATATAGGGTGCAATAAAAACATTATGACATCTTTATATTTCTTACTCGCTTAATTCCTCAGCCAGCATTTCCAGTTCCAGCCATTCGGTTTCTTTTTCGCTCAATAGTTCCTCACGCTTGCCCAGTTCTCCTGCCCATGCGTTGAACTTTTTTGGGTCTTCGTCGTAGAGGCCAGGTTTTGCGAGTGCTTTTTGGAGTTTTTCGATTTCAAATTCCAGACGCTCTATTTCTTTTGGTAGCGTCTTGAGAGCGTGTTGTTGTTTTGCGGATAGTTTGTTTGAAGCTTCTTTAGGCTTTACTTCTTGTTTTGGCTTGGCTTTTGATTTTGGCTTTGCTTTTTGTTGTTCAGCTTTGGGTGCCGATCCTCTTTGCGCGAGCATGTCTGAATAGCCGCCTGCGTACTCTTGCCAGATGCCGTTACCTTCTGAAGTTATGACAGACGTACAGACGCGATCGAGAAAATCACGGTCATGGCTGACGAGTAATACGGTGCCTGGATAATCTGCCAAGAACTCTTGTAATAAATCCAGTGTTTCCAAATCAAGGTCGTTAGTGGGTTCGTCCAAGACTAAGAAGTTTGACGGGGTGCGTAGGCCACGTGCCAACATCAGGCGACCGCGTTCGCCACCGGACAAGGCATGGATTGGCGTTCTTGCTTGTTCGGGTAAGAATAAAAAGTCTTTCATATAAGAGTAGACGTATTTGGTTTCTTCACCGATGACGACGGTATCACCTCGCCCATCTGTCATGGCGTCTTTAAGCGTCCAGTTAGGATCAAGCATTTCGCGCTTTTGGTCTATTAGAAGTGTTTCGAGATTAACGCCGAGTTTTACCTTGCCGCTATCAGGTTCTAACTCACCGGTAATCATCTTTATAAGGGTCGTCTTGCCTGAGCCGTTTGGCCCTACGATGCCAACGCGTGCGCCGCGTGAGATGATGGTTGAGAGATCATCAACGATTTTGCGTTCGCCATAGGATTTTGAAATGCCAAAGAGTTTTGCGACTAGCTTTCCGGAAGTTTCACCTTCGGCCATT
>CALAIO010000292.1 GCA_937923355.1 uncultured Rhizobiaceae group bacterium
GCCGCGAAATGGCACACCTGGAACTCGGCATGCAATTGCTAAACCGTGTGAAAGAGCAATTGGTCGACACGGCAAAAGTAGAAGCCGAGCCAAAACTCGAAGGCCGTCAAATGATGATGGTTGTTTCACCGATTAAGTAGGTTTAAGCTTAAATTAGAATTCGAACAGCCGGGCTTGTGTCCGGCTTTTTTATTCAAACATTTTTGCAGGTCTAAATGTAACTTCATTTTTAGCCCAAATTTCATATTTCTCTTTGGGTAGAAAATCATATGGGGCGCATCTTTGCACCCAGCGATGCGATAATAAACCAAACCGTCTTTGTTCAAGAGTGGTGCCACCATTTGTTATAATTGCAGGAATTTGAGTCACATTTCCATTCATATCCAATTCGAATATGACTTTTATTATCAGATCATCACTTATGAGCTGTCCGGATAATCCTGTTGCGCATTTTGATATATGCTCGTTAATTAATTTTTTGATTGCAACTGATTGTGAGTCTTTGCTTTTACTTTTTTCGGTTGAAACACAGCCTGTAAGTATTATTGAAAAAAGTAAGCAGATGAGTGTGGAATGAGAATAGTTTTTCATCAACAATTAGATAATATGATATTTTAGTTGCGTCGAGTCTACCTTTGAAGCTTTTCTCTTGCAAAAACCTTCAAAATACGCTTTATGCACATTATTGATCGTCTGGCAGGGCATGCCATGATGGTTTTAACGCGAGCTCCGCTTTGGTCAGCGGGGCTTTTGATTTTCCGGAACTTGGTTTCGGTATTAATTTTAAGGAGAGCGAAATGCCCAAGATGAAGACCAAATCAAGCGTGAAAAAACGCTTCAAAACGACTGCTAGCGGCAAAGTTAAAGCTGCAGGTGCTGGTAAACAGCACGGCATGATCAAACGTTCCAACAAGTTCTTGCGTAACGCACGTGGCACAATGGTGCTTTGCGATGCAGATGCAAGAATCGTCAAGCAATTCATGCCTTACTCAAAGTAAGAGCAATTAAAGTTTCAGGAGCATAGATCATGGCTAGAGTAAAACGCGGCGTCACCGCACACGCAAAACACAAAAAAGTTCTAAAAAAAGCTAAAGGCTATTACGGCTCGCGCAAAAACACCATTCGTGTTGCACGCCAGGCAGTCGAAAAAGCAGGTCAATACGCATATCGTGACCGCAAAACCAGAAAGCGTAATTTCCGTTCACTATGGATCCAGCGTATCAACGCTGCTGCACGTGAGCACGGCCTAACATACGCACGTCTTGTTGACGGTTTGACAAAAGCAGGTATCGAAGTAGACCGTAAGGTTCTTTCAGACATCGCAATCCACGAGCCAGCAGCATTTGGCGCAATGGTTGCAAAAGCAAAAGACGCTTTGGCATATTTGAAAAACCACACAGAAAACGAATTTGAAGGCGCTGTTAAATAAGCAGCGGGTTTCATACTCTAAGAATTACGAAACCGCGCTGGCTTTTGGCCTAGTGCGGTTTTTTATTTTGAGCTAAAGCTTGTATCTAAGAATTTATATAAAAGAACGTAACAAACATGACTGATATTGCAGAACTGGAAACATCAATCCGCTCAGACATTGAGGCAGCTTCTGATGAGGCGGCACTTGAAGCTGTTCGCGTTGGCTCATTGGGTAAAAAAGGTTCAATCTCTGATGTGATGAAGACCTTGGGCAAAATGTCTGATGAAGAACGCAAGGTTCAAGGCCCAGCGCTTAATGCACTAAAAGCGTCTATCACAGATGCCATCAATGGGCGCAAAGAAGTGTTAAAACGTGCGGCGATGGAAATACGTTTGGCTTCCGAAAAAACAGACGTGACACTGCCAGTGCGTCAATCACCGTCAGAGGCAGGCCGTATTCATCCTATTTCTCAAGTTATGGATGAGATCACCGCAATTTTTGCGGATATGGGTTTCTCAGTTGCAGAAGGTCCGGAGATTGAAACGGATTATTACAATTTCACAGCGCTAAATTTCCCGGAAGGCCATCCGGCACGTGAAATGCACGATACGTTTTTCATGCAGGAAGATGAAAAAGGCGAGCGCAAAGTTCTGCGCACGCATACATCGCCAGTACAAATCCGCACGATGGAAAATCAGGAACCTCCCATTCGGATTATCATCCCTGGCAAAACCTATCGCTGCGATGCAGATGCAACGCACTCGCCTATGTTCCATCAGCTCGAAGGGCTGGTCGTAGACAAAAAAGCAAACATCGCAAACCTTAAGTGGGTCTTGGAAGAGTTCTGCAAATCCTTCTTCGAGGTCGATAACGTCAACATGCGTTTCCGTCCATCGTTCTTCCCGTTTACAGAACCTTCGCTTGAAGTCGATATTCAGTGTGACCGTTCAGGCAATGAAGTGAAATTTGGCGAAGGTGACGACTGGATGGAAATTCTGGGCTGCGGAATGGTGCATCCAAATGTACTACGTTCTGGCGGGTTAGACCCAGACGTCTACCAGGGCTTCGCATGGGGCATCGGCATCGACCG
>CALAIO010000293.1 GCA_937923355.1 uncultured Rhizobiaceae group bacterium
GGACTTGGGCATGACGGAACATCTTAGACCGCTTCATGAAAAAGTGGCCAAGATGATTTCTGAGGAAATTCTACCGCTTGATGAGGAATTTCTTGCAGAAGTAGAAACAGGCGATCGTTGGGAATACACGCCGCGTCAAACTGAAATTTTGGAAGGTCTAAAAGCGGAAGCCAAAAAACGTGGGCTATGGAACTTCTGGCTTACGGATTCAGAACGTGGTTATGGGTTGACAACAGTTGAATATGCTTACTTGGCTGAAGAAATGGGTAAGGCGCATTTGGGTGCGGAAGTGTTTAACTGTTCGGCACCTGATACGGGCAATATGGAAGTTTTCGAGCGCTACGGAACCGATACCCACAAAAAAGAGTGGCTTGCGCGTTTACTGGAAGGTGAAATTCGTTCCGCATATCTTATGACAGAGCCGGATGTTGCATCGTCGGATGCCACGAATATCTCCATGTCTTGCGTTCGTGATGGGGATGAATATGTGTTGAATGGCGAGAAGTGGTGGTCTTCTGGCGCAGGTGATCCACGATGTGCAGTTTATATCGTCATGGTGCATACTCCAGATGATACCCGTTCCAAACATCAGCAGCATTCGCAAATTATTGTCGACGCCTCCAGTGCTGGCATTGAAAAGCTCCGCCCGATGCAAGTCTACGGGCATGATGATGCACCGCATGGGCATATGCATTTGAGGTTTACCAATGTGCGTGTTCCTGCTGAGAACTTGTTGCTGGGCGAAGGGCGCGGGTTTGAGATTTCGCAAGGGCGTCTTGGGCCTGGGCGTATTCATCACTGTATGCGAGCGATCGGGCAGGCGGAACGGGCGCTGGAACTTATGTGTAAACGTTCCATGCAGCGTGAAGCTTTTGGAAAACGGCTTGCGCAGCTGGGGGCAAATTACGACATCATCGCGAATTGCCGTATGGAAATTGAACAGGCGCGTTTGCTTTGCCTTAAAGCTGCATGGATGATGGATCAAGGTGATCCAAGAGCGGCAGCACCCTGGATTTCCCAAATCAAGGTTGTTGCGCCATTGATGGCCTTGAAGGTGATTGATGAAGCCGTGCAGATGCATGGTGCGCAAGGTATCTCTCAGGATAATTCATTGGCTCGTGCATGGACACATGTGCGCACGCTACGTTTAGCTGACGGGCCAGACGCCGTGCATCGTCGTCAAGTTGCCAGAAATGAATTGCGTAAATATACGCAGGAGAAGATTTGAGATTTAATTACCTCCCCCTTGAGGGGAGGTTGGTGAACGAAGTGAACCGGTGGGGGTAAGTTGTGCAAAGCCCCCCACCCACTCTGTCGCTTGCGCGCCAATCGTGTGCCTCCCCTCCAAGGAGAGGCGGCTTTACGTTCTGACAAAAGGAATAAAAAATGAAAGCAATTGTCTGCAAGGAATTCGGACCAATTTCTGACCTCGAAGTTCAGGAGATGGATGACCCTCAACCCAATGCCAATGAAGTTGTGATTGATGCAGAAGCAATTGGCGTTAATTTCCCTGATGGTCTTTTGGTGCAAGGGCTATATCAGGTGAAGCCGCCTACGCCCTTTGTTCCGGGTATGGAACTTGCGGGAACGGTTAGTATTGCAGGTGAAAACTCAGGTTTCAACGTGGGCGACCGCGTGGCTTCCGTTTGTATGATTGGTGCTTTTGCCGAGAAGGTGAAAGTGCATAAATCTATGATTATGCCGATACCGCAAGACGCTGATGCCAGTGAAATTACTGCGCTTATGTGTGGTTATGGTACGGCGCATCATGCTTTGAAACAACGTGGACAATTGAAAGCAGGTGAGACCTTAGCCGTGACGGGTGCATCCGGTTTAACAGGATTGGCTGCAGTGCAAATTGGCAAGGCGATGGGGGCAAAAGTTATCGCGATTGCTTCGAGCGATGAAAAGCGCAAGGTCTGCGAAGAGAACGGTGCGGACATAACGCTTGGCTATGACAATCTCAAGGATGACTTGAAAGCTGCGACCGATGGCAAGGGCGCGGATGTAGTTTTTGATGTTGTGGGTGGAGACGTCTTTCACGCATGTTCGCGTGCGATTAACTGGAATGGTCGTTTGCTTGTCATTGGTTTTGCGGATGGTGATATTCCGAAGTTTCCCGTCAATCTGGCGTTGGTCAAAGGGTACAGCGTGGTCGGTGTTTTCTGGGGAACGTTTACGAAGAAAGAACCTGAGGTTTACGCGGAAAACATGAAAGAGCTTTTTGGCTGGTACACATCAGGCACGGTCAAGCCACTGGTTGAAAAGAAATTCAAACTCGAAGAAGCAGCCGAAGCGCTAAATCATATTCACGATCGAAAAGCGCGCGGTAAGGTTGTTCTCGTCCCATAAGGAAATCAAATGTCGATACCATCCAAAATGCACGGACTTGTTTCAAAAAATGATGGCTTTTCCGGAACGAGTGAAGGGCCTGCGATTACTGCGCTTGAACCTTACTTGGATTACATCGAACTCGATGTGCCAGAGCCGCAAGATGGGCAGGTTTTAATCCGTACCATCATGGCGAGTGTTAATCCTTCTGACATGCATTTCATTAAGGGCGAATACGGCGTGCCACGTCGCAAGGGCGTGCCTGCTGGTTTTGAAGCGGTGGGCGAAGTGGTGAAATCTGGCAAAGGTGGCGAAGGCTTGGTTGGAAAACGTGTTGGTTTTTTTGGCTCTGCCTCTGGTGCTTGGGCTGACTATGCAATCTCGGAAGTCTCCATGTGTGTGCCGGTGATTGACCAAGTGCGAGATGAAGATGCGGCGGCGCTGCTGGTTAACCCACTCACCGCGATTGCCATGTATGAACTGGCAAAGGAAAATGGCAATGAATGTTTCATAATGACAGCCGCTGCCAGTCAGCTTTGTAAGCTCATTGCAGGACTGGCGAAGGAAGAT
>CALAIO010000294.1 GCA_937923355.1 uncultured Rhizobiaceae group bacterium
GATGGCGCAGCTGACCTACAAATCCAGCTCAATGGCAACTTTGACTTGGAAGCCAGCGACTTTATTTTGTAGGAATTGTTCGTAAATTAACAAAAAGCCGCCGATTAATCTTGGCGGCTTTTTTATGTTGAGCATCAACAACTGGCTTTGCCTCAAAAGCCGACATTATCTGAACCTAACTTTGTTATTCCACAAAGCACACTCGTGATTTGAAAACTCTATCTTTTACGTTATAGTCAAAGTTGAAGCTAATTCATGAGGGCATGATAGATGATTTTTGTTGCTGAGAAGTCTGATGGAGAGACCGTTCGATATGTAGACAAGAAGCGATATCTTTGGTTTTTGTCGGTGTTTACCCCATTTATTCCAGGGCTTTGTGCTTGGATATTGCTTACTGGTGGTGGCTTGTTTTGGGCCGTTGCGCCTTTGCTATATTATTATATTGTCATCCCCGTTCTCGATATGTTGATTGGGGAAGACCCTTATAATCCGCCGGAAGAAGTTGTTGAACAACTCACGAGCGATCAATATTACCGCTTTTTGTTACATCTTTCGATCCCGGTTTTTTACGCAAGTTTTTTCATTGCTGCTGTTGCTGTTGGCACGCTCGACTTGCCGGTTTGGGCTTTCATTACTTTAACGTTGAGCGTCGGCATTGCCAGTGGCAGTGCGCTGACCGTGGGGCATGAGTTGGGACACAAGCAAAACAAGCTGGATCGTCTGGGCGCAAAGATTATTACTTCGCTCACAGGTTATGCGCATTTTTGTATTGAGCATAATCACGGGCATCACGTGATGGTTTCAACGCCGGAAGACCCAACCTCCGCGCGTTGGAATGAAAATCTCTACACATTCGCACTTCGTGAATTACCTGCAACGGCGACAATTGCGTTGGGCTTGGAGAAGAAACGGCTTGAACGTAAGGGCTTGTCTTTCTGGCATTGGCGTAATGATCTTTTGCAAGGCTATGCGATTTCACTCGTTGTTGCGGTGATTTTGATCGCATTATTTGGCTGGATTATGGTTCCGTTTCTCCTGCTGCATCATGCGGTTGGCTGGTTTCAACTGACCATGGCGAATTACATTGAGCATTACGGACTGTTACGTGAGAAAAAGCCTAATGGCCGTTATGTGCCTTGTGAGCCAATTCACTCCTGGAATACCAATCACATCGTTTCAAACCTGCTCTTGTTTCATTTGCAAAGACATTCAGACCATCATGCCAATCCGATGAGGCCGTATCAGGCGTTGCGTAATTTTAATGAACTGCCACGTTTGCCAAGTGGGTATCCTGGCAGCTTTTTATTGGCGTCTATTCCGCCGCTTTGGTTTAAAGTAATGAACCCGAAAGTTCTGGCATGGACAGACGGCGACATGACGCGTATCAATACGGGGTAGTTTTAAAGCTTGATTTCAGGGGAGGGATCAAATGATAAAAGTGGGTCTTCCGATTGCGCTTGCAATCATCATGTTTGGTATGGGGTTGGGGCTTACGCTTTCTGATTTTACGCGGGTTTTTAAAAAACCAAAAGCATTTGTATTAGGCTTTTTGTTGCAACTCGTTTCACTACCAATCATCGCTTTTATTCTGATTTCATTGTTTTCGCTACAGGGCGCGTTTGCGGTTGGTTTTATGGTTCTGGCAGCTTGTCCTGGCGGTGTAACTTCCAATTTGCTGACTTACATTGGTAAGGGGGATGTTGCCTTGTCCGTTTCTCTCACCGCTGTCATTAGCCTTTTGAGCTTTATCACGGTACCGCTCATAACCGGTTTTGCGCTGGTAAATTTCATGGGCTCGGATGCGCCAGATTTACCCATTGATAAAACGATTATTAGAATTTTGGTTATTACCATTATACCGCTAGCGATTGGGATGTTGGTACGAAAATTCAAACCTTCGCTAGCTGATAATTTGGAGAAATACTTTGCGGCCATCTCCTTCATTGTTTTCATTCTGGTGGTAATTGGAGCGCTCGTGGAAAATAGAGAGAATGTAGTTCCGTATCTTATGCAGGCAGGGATTGTCTCCATTGTCTTTAATCTTGTCATCATGGCGGTTGCCGTCGTTCTTGCTGGCATGATGGCCTTGCCCAAGGATCAACGTACCGCCATTGCGCTTGAGTGTGGATTACAAAATGGAACGCTTGGCCTAGTCGTGGCGCTCACCATTCTTGGGCGACCAGATATTGGCATTCCGATTGCAGCTTATAGTCTCATTATGCTTTTCATCGGTTTTGCTTATGCCATTTGGGCGCGTTCAGGTAATGGTGCGCTTAAAGCATGAGTAACAATAATGACCACAAAAATTCTGCGACAATCGCAGCGCGTGCGGGTGGCTATATTGACTTAGGTTCTGGTGGCGTTGTGCCGCCTTTGCAACAATCGACAACCTTTGTTCGTGATGAAAATTACCAGCCGCTTGTCGAAGATAATGTTTACGGGCGTGACCAGAACGACCAAGTGCGTTTGGCTGAAAATGTTCTGTCGCAACTGGAAGAGGCAGAAGATAGTCTGCTCTTTGCTTCTGGCATGGCGGCAATTTCTACCTTGTTTGGCTCTTTAAAACGCGGACAAAAGCTTATTGTTCAATCTGGAATATATTGGGGAACAACCGCATGGGTGCGTGAGTTTTGTAACCATCGTGAAATCGTTCTGATCGAAGCTGATAGCAGCAAGACTGAAAGTTTTACTGATTTAATTCATACTGAAAAACCGGATATGGTTTTCATTGAAGTGCCTTCCAATCCCTGGATATTGACAAGCGATATTTCTGCTATTTCCAAAGCTGCCAAAGCTATTGGTGCGACTTTGGCAGTGGATGCTACTGCGGCGACACCTATCCTTATGCAGCCGATTGCTCTAGGTGCGGACATCGTCATGCACTCTGCCACCAAGGCGATTAATGGCCATTCTGATGTTATTGCAGGAGTGCTGTCTTGTGCTGACGCTTCAAGCGATACATGGGCTTATTTAAAGCGTGAACGGCATGGAGCAGGGGCTATCCTTTCTCCTCATTCTGCGTGGATGTTAATTCGTGGTATGCGCACTTTACCCCTTCGTATGGAGCGTATGTGCGCGAATGCGATGGCAATAGCGCAATTTCTTGAGGGGCATGAAAAGGTTGAAACCGTTTGGTATCCAGGCCTTGAGCATCATCAAGGGCATGAAGTTGCCAAACAGCAAATGCCAAAAGGCTATGGCTACCTCATGAGCTTTCTGATTAAGGGAACGCGTGAAGAAGCCTTGCACTTTTGCAAACAGCTTGAAGGCATACACCGTGCAACATCATTAGGCGGTGTTGAAAGCCTGGTTGAGCATCGTCATACGATTGAAGGCGATATGACGGGATGTCCGGAAAATCTCATTCGACTATCTGTTGGAATTGAGGATGTGGCGGATTTAATTTCTGAGATTAATTCAGCCCTCTCGCAGACATAAAAAAACGCTCCTCATAAGAGAAGCGTTTTAAAAAAGCTTTATTCAGAGAATGCTTACTTGCCCTGTTTCACAATCACAGGTGTTAGCAGGTCGCCAAAATTACCGTCGCCTGAGTGGTGACGTGCAGAACGTACGAGTTCGACAGATACGCCAGCTTCTACAGCCTTCATAACTGACTGGTTTAGGCGGTGCAGATCATTTGCCACCATGCGGATGGCAGATTGTTCATCCGTTGACATGGAAGATGCCATTTCTTCCGAGCGTTCTTTTACAGGTGGTTTGGTACTCATGGGTCTCTCCTTTGCGTGAAATATGTATTTCACAAAAATCTATCTTATTGTTTAGAGTATGTAACTATTTTTACAAATCAACTAATATTTTCATCTTAAAGTGCAAAATATTGCTTTAATATGGTGTCTCTGTCTGTATTTTTACTTTTTTTTATGTAAATTAGTAAATGTTGTAAAGAAATTTAGCCTATACCGAACTTTTCACAAGGGTATATGGAATCAGGAGAGTTTCGCAATGGCTGATCAGAAGATTTTTGCAGGACCCAGAATCAGGCGTATTCGGTCTGGGTTGAGTCTAACGCAAACCGCTATGGCAGAAGAATTGGGCATTTCTGCAAGCTACTTAAATCTGATTGAGCGCAATCAACGACCGCTTACAGTCCAGCTTTTATTGAAACTCGCCACGACTTATAAACTTGACTTGGATGAACTCCAAGGGACGGGCGATGAAACACTTAACGCGCAACTTAAAGAAGCCTTTTCAGATCCGCTTTTAGTGGGGGAAATTCCTGACAGAACTGAACTGATTGAGTTCACAGAAGCAACGCCCAATGTCGCCAGTGCTATGGTGAAGCTTTATCGTGGGTATCGCGAATCTCTTGAGCGTTTATCGGGCCTTTCCAGCATGATGGCGGAGGAGGGCAGTGATGCTGTCAAAACCGCAGCGCGTCTGCCTATTGATGAAATGCGTCAAGCACTTGAGCAACGCTCCTCTTATATTCCTGCAATTGAACATGCTGCTACAAAAATGCTCAATCTCATGGATAAAAGCGATGGGCTGATGGCGGGGCTTAAAAAATGGTTGCTGAAAGAGCAAGGGCTGGCGGTGCAAGTTTTACCTGTTGAAGCAATGCCGGATTGGCGTAGACGTTTTGATCGTCATTCAAACAGGCTTCATATTTCAGAGCGCTTGTCGCCTGCGGATCAGATACAAGAGGTCGCCTTGGAAGTAGCGCTTCTTGCTGAAGGGGACTTGATTGATGAAGAAGTCGGGTTTTTGAAACTCACCAGTGATGAGGCCAGGCGTCTTGCCCGCTTTGAATTTGCAAGACTTTTGGCGCTTGCCATCATGATGCCATATGAGAAATTTTATACAACAGCCAAGCGATTGCGATATGATATCAATGTGCTGCGCTCGCGGTTTGGTGTGACATTTGCTCAGGCCACTTGGCGTTTGACCATGTTACAACGTAATGGACAATCAGCCCCACAGTTCTTTGTTATGGAAACCGATGCTGCCGGAAATCGCATCAGGCGCGGTGGTGCCAATGGTTTTCCTGCTACTCGCTTTGGCGGCGATTGCCCGAAGCTTGTTGTTCATCAGGCTTTTGGCAGTCCGGGGCAAATTTTTGCAGAAAAGGTGATTACACCACAAGAGGCTGAGTTTGTGGTTTTGGGACGTACCATCGAAGGTTTGCGTTCAGGATATTTGGACAGGCCGCACAGAACGGCCTTGCTGATTGGCTTTGATACCACTTATGCAAAAGAGATCGTTTATGGTGATGGTTTGGTGGGGGCGCTTTCCAGGCCACCAGTTGAGATTGGCCCCGGGTGTCGCTTGTGCGAACGACCTGGTTGCATATCACGTGCGCATCCGCCCCTTACGCGCCCTTTGGGGCTTGATGAAATGGTACGAGGCGTTTCCGCGTTTGACTTTCAGTAGGGTTAGCTGCGCGGCGGTCTGAACAGATAAACAACAAGCCAGACTGGCACTATGACCATTGAACCCAGAATAATATTGGGAAGTGCCCATTGAAAGCCTTGCTCAAGATGCGCCATAACCTTTTCGGGTGTCATGCCCATTTCTGCAAGGATTTGCTCAGCGGATAAATCAAGTTTCGTCAGCACAACGCCCGTAATTAAAGACGCTATGGCAATCTTCACAAATGTTGAAAGCAAACGAAACATAAAGCCTGATTTCCCCAATCTCGTTGATAACTTTTATCCAAACTATAGTATTTTTTGATTCGGTAAAATATTTGGTTAATACGCCGAACAATAAGATGCTAGTTTTGGTTCACCAAACCTTTTCCGTTTTG
>CALAIO010000295.1 GCA_937923355.1 uncultured Rhizobiaceae group bacterium
TCACCAGCATAACTCAGGTTCTCATCATCTGCTGCCGTTGCCGCATAATAAAATCCGGTTTGCTTTCTGCATTGACTACAATGGCAAGCAACAATCGGACGCATCTCGCCTTTTGCTTCCCAAATCACCCTACCGCAGTTGCAAGAACCTTTAGTAATTTTGGTCATTTCAACACCTCCAAATAAAAATGGGCACCAAACCCTTGATGCCCATTTTCAATTAAATTTTAAGTATCAGATCATGCACTAACGGCAAGACCTTCACTAGCAGCGCCACGGTCTTCTTGCAAAAGTTCAGCAATCAGGAATGCAAGTTCAAGAGACTGGTTTGCATTCAAACGCGGATCACATTGTGTGCGGTAACGAGAACCAAGGTCATCAGCCGTTACTTCTTTAGCGCCACCTGTGCATTCTGTAACGTCTTGACCGGTCATTTCAAAGTGAACGCCGCCAGCATATGTGCCTTCTGATTTATGAATATCAAAGAAGCTTTTAACTTCTGAAAGCACATAATCAAATGGACGTGTCTTATACCCACCAGCAGAGATAGTGTTGCCATGCATTGGGTCACAAGACCAAACAACTTTTTTGCCTTCACGCTCAACAGCGCGAATAAGCTCAGGCAAATGCTCACCCACTTTTTCATGGCCAAAGCGATTAATCAGCGTTAAGCGACCTGCTTCGTTATCAGGATTCAAAATATCGCAAAGCTCAAGCAACCCGTCAGCTGTCATGGAAGGACCACACTTAAGGCCAATTGGGTTTTGAATTCCACGGAAATACTCAACATGACCATGATCAGGCTGACGTGTACGGTCGCCAATCCAAAGCATATGTCCTGATGTTGCGTAATGATCGCCTGAGGTTGAATCATTGCGCGTTAGGGCTTCCTCATACCCAAGCAAAAGCGCTTCATGGCTTGTGTAAAAGTCAGTTTCACGCAGGCGTGGATGATCATCAGCAGAGAAACCAATTGCTTTCATGAAACGTAGCGTTTCACCAATACGGTCAGCCAGAGCTTTGTAACGCTCGCCAGAAGGACTGTCGGAAACAAACCCTAGCGTCCACTCATGAACCTGCTCAAGATTGGCATAACCACCCTGCGCAAAAGCACGAATTAGGTTAAGCGTAGCTGCAGATTGACGATAAGCCATAATCTGTCTCTCTGGGTCTGGAACGCGAGATGCTTCATCAAACTCGATGCCATTGATAATATCACCACGATAACTTGGTAACGTTACATCATCTTTCGTTTCATGGTCAGACGAACGAGGTTTTGCGAATTGCCCGGCAATACGGCCAACTTTAACGACAGGCTTTGCAGCCGCATAAGTAAGCACGACAGACATCTGTAAAAACAGACGGAAGAAATCGCGAATATTATCTGCACCGTGCTCAGCAAATGCTTCGGCACAATCTCCACCTTGGAGAAGAAAAGCGCGGCCCTCAGCAACATCAGCAAGCTGACGCTTTAACGCCCTCGCCTCACCTGCAAAAACCAAAGGCGGATAAGATGCAAGACGCTCTTCTACTTTGTTAAGCGCTGCTTGATCAGTATATTCCGGAACCTGAATAATCGGTTTTGATCTCCAGGAATTCGGTGTCCAGTTCTGTGCCATTGGTTTTTACCTATATTTTATTCGTTTTACATCGACATCAATTCAGTCGTGAATTGACCTAATCGAAGCTTTATAGCGGTAAAGTTAAAAATTTTCCACAGGATTATTACTCAGAATAAATTTTATAATTACGATCACATAGCAACTTTCTGACTAGCTTTGTTTCCATGCATATTCTATGAGCAAATCAGGAATATCTAGCTTTGTAAGATGGAATAAAATTATGACAAATCAAACTGTACTCGTAACATCCGCAACCGGACGCATCGGCAGAGAATTAGTAGCTCGTCTTGCAAAAGAAGACGGTTTCACAGTTCGTGCTTGTTATTTCAGTGACAGTAAAATTGATATGTTAAAAGAACTGGGCGCTGATGAAGTCGTAAAGTTTGACCTATCTGATCCACAAACTTGGCAAGCCGCTCTTGATGGTGTTACTTCCGTCTATTCAGCTTCACTTGATCCAATGCTGGAAGGCCATCTGAACTTTTGTAAAGAGCTTGGCAAGCGCAAGAACCAGATCAATCATGTTGTCCGCGTAAGCTGCATGGGAGCTGATACAAATACAGCGTCTTATGATGCAGACAGCCATGCCTCAAGAGCTGGCGCTGGCATCCCTTTAATGCTTCAGCATTACTGGTGGGGTGAGAAAGCCCTGATTGATGAAGGCCTGAACGTTACCGCCCTACGCAATAACTTCTTCATGAATCATCTTCTTAAAACGGACTGCGAAACCATTGATAATGAAGGATGGTTTTCAAACCCGCTAGGCGATATGCGCAATTCATTTGTAGCAACAAGAGATATTGCAGAGGCAGCAGCGGTTGTTTTGATGGAAGGTGCAGAAAGGCATGCCAACAAGTTCTACGACATCACAGGCCCCGCCCCACAATCCATGGCAGAAATCGCTAGCGACCTTGGTCGTGCAATGGATAAGAAAATTGAATACCGCGCCCAGTCCATGGTCGATTTTGAGAACGACTTCGGCAGCACACGCGCTGAGTTTTTTGAATATCTAACCAACGGTTTTTATACCCGTTGCAGCCCTGATTTTTATAATCTCACAGGCCACAAACCAACATCTTATTATGATTACCTAACAACCAAAGGCGCATCGGGTGAAACAGGCTTGGAAGAGCTTTATCAGGGCAATCTATGGAAA
>CALAIO010000296.1 GCA_937923355.1 uncultured Rhizobiaceae group bacterium
TATCCTAATGGTGTGCCGCACATCGGCCATGCCTATGAGTTTGTGTGCTGTGATGCGATTGCCCGCTTCAATCGTCTGGACGGAGCTGATACGCGCTTTCTATTGGGTACTGATGTTCACGGACAAAAAATGCTTCAAACAGCGCGTGATCAAGGCATTACACCAAAAGAACTTGCAGATAAAAACTCTGATGTGTTTCAGGCGATGACAGACAAGCTGAATGTTTCGTATGATCGCTTTATTCGCACTTCTGATGAAGATCACCATACATCTTGTCAGGCTTTATGGAAAAAGATGGAAGCCAATGGTGACATCTACAAGGATAGCTATTCCGGCTGGTATTCCGTTCGTGATGAAGCTTATTACGATGAAGAAGAAACTACAGTAAACGATGATGGTGTGCGGCTGGGCGGGCAGGGTACGCCTGTTGAGTGGATGGATGAAGAGAGTTACTTCTTCAAACTTTCAGCCTATGAAGACAAGCTGCTTGCGCTTTATGAAGAATTACCAGATTTCATAGCGCCGCAGTCTCGCAAGAATGAGATAGTTTCTTTCGTCAAAGGCGGATTGAATGATTTGTCGATTTCACGCACGACCTTTGATTGGGGTGTCAAAGTTCCTGGCGATGAAAAACACGTTATGTATGTTTGGGTTGATGCTCTGACGAATTACATTACAGGTCTTGGCTATCCAGACGTCGACGGTGATTTATGGTCTTATTGGCCAGCAGATGTACATGTGATTGGCAAGGACATCACGCGCTTTCATGCGGTTTATTGGCCCGCATTCCTGATGTCAGCTGGCATTGAAATCCCAAAGAAAGTCTTTGGCCATGGCTTCCTGCTTAACAATGGTGAGAAGATGTCAAAGTCACTTGGCAATGTAGTTGATCCGTTTGAGATGGCGGATGTCTACGGCATCGATCAACTGCGTTACTTCTTCTTAAGCCAGGTTCGTTTTGGTTCTGATGGTTCTTACAGCCATGAAGATATCGTCAATCACACGAATGCCGATCTTGCCAATAATTTCGGTAATCTCGCGCAACGTTCACTCTCCATGATTGCAAAGAATTGCGAAAGCAAAGTACCTGCGCATGGTGACCCGACTGCAGAAGACAAAACGCTTCTTGATCTGGTTTATGGTCTTCGTGAAAAATGCCAGCAGCATATGGCTAATTATGAAATCCATTCTTATACAGAAGAAGTCTGGAAAGTGCTCGGCGAAGCCAATAAATACGTCGATGAACAAGCGCCTTGGGGTTTAAAGAAAACCGATCCTGAGCGCATGGGAACCGTACTTTGGACAGTGGCAGAAACCGTTCGTAACATCGCCATTATCGCGCAACCGATTATGCCAGACTCATGCAACAAAATGCTGGACTTGCTCGCAGTTGCAGACGATGCACGCAGCTTCGATGATTTGGGTGCCACTAATGCGCTTGCAAGCGGCACAGCATTACCAAAACCGGAAGGTGTGTTTCCACGCTTCGTGGAGAAGGAAGCCTAAGGCATGCTAGTCGACTCCCACTGCCATTTAGACTTCCCGGATTTTGCTGATGAACTCGATGATGTTGTCGCGCGTGCTGAGGCTGCTGGGCTTGGGCGGATGGTGACTATTTGTACGCGGGTTCGTAAGTTTCCTCAGGTTTTAGCTGTTGCTGAACGCTTTGAAAAAGTCTTTTGTTCTGTCGGCACGCATCCGCATAATGCGCATGAGGAATTGGATATTACGACAGAAGAAATTATCGAACTCAGCAAACATCCAAAAGTGGTAGCCATTGGTGAGGCCGGGCTGGACTATTTCTATCAAAGAGATCATGCGAGCGCTCAAGCTGAAGGACTTCGCAATCACATTGCTGCTGCGCGTGAAACGCAGTTGCCTTTGGTAATTCATAGCCGTGATGCGGATGAAGACATGATTGAAATTCTGACGCAAGAAACAGAGGAGGGTGCCTTCCCGTTTGTTCTGCATTGTTTCTCTTCTGGCCGCGCCTTGGCAGAAGCTGGGGTTAAGCTTGGTGGTTATGTTTCTTTATCTGGCATTTTGACGTTCAAAAATTCTCAGGAAATTCGCGATATTGCAGCCGATGTGCCGATGGACAGACTACTGGTTGAAACCGATGCACCATATCTTGCGCCTACACCATATCGTGGAAAGCGTAATGAACCTTCTTATGTTATTGAGACAGCCAAAGTGTTGGCGGAAACCAAAGGCGTTTCTGTTCAGGAAATATGGCAAGTAACAACGGATAATTTCTTTCGTTTATTCAACAAAGTTCCGGATCCGCTATAATGGACAAGATGCGTTTCACTATTCTTGGATGCGGTTCATCGCCTGGTGTTCCACGCATTCACGGTGACTGGGGTGATTGTGATCCTAATGAACCCAAGAACCGGCGATTGCGCTGCTCTTTGCTTGTCGAGCGTATAACTGACCATGGCACGACGCGCGTTGTGGTTGATACGAGCCCGGATTTTCGTGAGCAAATGCTATCTGCCAAAGTTCCTCGATTGGACGGAGTGTTATACACGCATCCTCACGCTGACCACGTTCATGGTATTGATGATCTGCGTGGCTATACACTTGCCCAAAAGGAACGCGTAACGATCTATGCAGATGCTTACACCATGCAGCGCATTGAAGAAGGCTTTGGCTATTGTTTAAAACAGCCTGAAGGCAGCATGTATCCGCCGATTTTGAATTCTTATTTAATAGAGGCTGGTAAAACCATTGAAATCAAAGGTGAGGGTGGTTCAATCTACGCCCTGCCCATCTTACAAATTCATGGTCCTATTAATTCACTCGGATTTCGATTTTCCTTTGATGAAAACTTTCAAACTGGTGGCTTATGCTACTCATCAGATGTTAGCGATATTCCTGAAACCAGCGTTTCAGAGCTTCAAAATCTGGATGTATGGATACTGGACGCATTGCAATACAAGCCGCATGTCAGTCATTTCAGTGTCTCTGAGAGCTTGGAATGGATCGAACGCGTAAAACCGAAACGCTCAATATTCACGCATATGCACATACCGCTTGATTATAACAAATTACGTGCTGAGCTTCCAAAATCTGTTGAACCAGCATACGACGGTATGACACTGGAGTTGGATTTGTCATGATACCAGCACGATATGAAATCAGAGTTTTTCAATTCTTACTAACAGGTATCATGACATTATTTGTCTCTGGTGCTGTAACGTTCTTAAACCTTGGCATGTCTGGCTTCACGATTTCACTCTGGATGAAAGCTTGGGCACCAACGTGGCCTGTAGCGTTCTGTGTGATCATCCTTGCAGCTCCCATAGCACAGAGACTTACTAAAAGACTCATTTAATCAAATGGATAAAGTGCAATACTTAAAGTTATATCTATATAAATAAGTTCCACAATATATCTTATGCGATTTGTATAACAAGGAAAATGCTATGAGCGGTGAGCTTAATTTACAAGCCCTATTTAAGTCTTTGACGGCCACTCTTATTGATGGCGTTTATGTTTTTATCACTTTACCTTCAGATGAAGTTCCTGAGGATATTACACCACGGATGCGGTTTGAAGAAGCTGAAGGTACGACGCTGATCATGTTGCAATCAGAGGCTGAAGCGCTTGGGTTTGCTTTTGAGTTTCCTTGCCGCATGATTACGCTGGATGTGCATTCATCGTTGGAGGCTGTTGGGTTTATTGCTTACATTGCCACGCAACTTGCCAAACACGATATGGGGGTTAATCCAGTGTCTGGTTTTTATCACGACCATTTATTCGTTCCAGATGGCCGTGAACAAGACGCTCTACAAATATTAGAAACTATTGCTGAGGAGGCGCAGTAACCACCCTGCTCCTTTACTTTACTTAGCTTTGACCAATTCTAGCAAAGCTTTGTAACCGCGTCCGCGTTTTCCTAAATCTCTTCTGTCAAAACGCTTGTGAAGACGCTCGTGCTTTCTAATTTGGTAAGATGTGCGAAACATTTCGCCAACAGATTGTTTTGCGCAATCATCGCTGGCTTTGCGGCGTGATTTCATCAAGGCTTTTTCATAGTCTTTGGCAAATTTTCTGGTAATTTTCACATGCTCTTTTTCGTGCAAAACGGCTATTTTTTCGAACTTCTTCCAGGCTCTTCTGGTCTCTGCAGAAGCGTTTTTTGATCCTCGCCATCTTGGGTATGTATAAGTTACATCCACCACGATATCGAGATTGGTTAAAATGCAACGATTTCTTTTTATTGTGAATACGTCATTTTTAAAATTGAACTTGAAGGATGTGGAAGCCAAAACGTTTCGTTTGTTGCCGCCATGGTCTGGCCCGTTTTTGACCATGCTTTTATAAAGTTCCGCGCCTGTATTGCCGGAAACGCTATAATATTTAACTTTTTCCTTTAAGATAACCTTGGCTTGTGACTGAGATATTGGGCTTAATGGATTGGAAAAAACGACGGCAAAAGCAGCAATCAACCCCAATAAAACTTTACTCATAATACGCTCTCCCAAAACCTTATTCTTGTTTATTTTTCCTCATCGAAAGCGTAACCTTAGCAATTGATGCTGACAAGTCACTTTTAGGAAGATTGATTAATTTAATGCCCCTCACCCCATCCAGAGATATCAAACGTTTACTTGAAATCATGAAAGCCTTGCGCACGCCGGAAACAGGCTGCCCATGGGACTTGGAGCAGGATTTTAAAAGCATAGCACCCTACACCATAGAAGAAGCATGTGAAGTAGCCGACGCCATCGAACGCGATGACATGGAAGACTTTCGGTTGGAGCTTGGCGATCTGCTTCTACAATCTGTCTATCATGCGCAAATGGCGTCAGAAAAAGGGCTATTTGATTTTGGCGATGTGGTTGAAGGTATTTCTCAGAAGATGATCAGACGACATCCGCATGTGTTTGGCACGGCCGATGTGAGCGCAGAAGAATTTTCTGCGCGTGGCATGGCAGAGGGAACCTGGGAGCGCATTAAGGCAGAAGAAAAGGCTGAAGCAGCAGCGCTTCGTAAAAGCAAAGGATTGCCACCAAAGAATGCGAGTGAGTCACTTTTGGACGATGTACCCAACGCCCTGCCCGCGTTGGCTTGCGCAGTAAAACTGCAAAAGAAAGCCTCCAAGTTCGGTTTTGACTGGAATGATCCACATGAAGTAATAGCAAAAATTCGGGAAGAGCTTGATGAGTTTGAAGCCGAATTAAAAGATGATAATTCTGAAAAACAAAGCGAAGAACTTGGCGATATATTCTTTGCACTTGCTAATCTGGCACGCCACCAAAAAATTGATCCAGACAGTGCTTTGCGAAGCACCAATCAAAAATTCAGAAATCGTTTTGCTTATATCGAAGCCAATATCGCGCGTAAAAACGAAACCATGGAAAGTGCCTCACTAGAAACCATGGACGCACTCTGGAATGAGGCTAAGGGTGAATTTTAATCAGGCATCGATATCAAGCCACAAAAACTCTCTATTTATTTCAAAGCCAGCACTTTTGAAACACTGTCTGGCAGCACTATTAAAAGCAAAGTGATCAATTGCAATGCCAATTGCACCAAAATCACCTGCTTGTATTTTTACATGTTCCAATAGTCTTTTTGAGATACCCTTTTTCCTGTACTTCTCATCCACTATAATCTGATAAATAAATGCAAATGGGTAAGCGTGGTTGAAAACTGTTTCAGCTTTCTTGCCTAAAAAGTAGTGGATGTATGCGACTGGTTGATTTTCTAAAACTGCAAGCACAAGGCTTTCATTGTTGTTTTCTATTATTGCCTCAAAAAATTGACTAAACTCGGAATTGTTTTTTGCGACTTTGAATATATCAGGATGAAATTCAACATGGAGATTTTGAATTTGTTCAAACAGACCATATACGACATCAAGATCGTTTAAAGCTGCATCACGTAATGTAACTGTTTCCATAGTATATTACGCTTTCCTTACAGATTTTTGATTACTGCTTGTGTCTGATTTATCAAGGTATTTATCAATTCCGCAGTCGTTGTCTTTTTGTTCAACCCAACCGCCTGACCAGACCATTGCGCGACAAAGTCGGGACTGTTTGATGTAGCGCTTTTCTTTCTTAGCGGCCCTGTAAGTGTATTCATCAGCGGAAAATCTGGCAGTTCGTTTTCCAGCTTATTCAGGTCTTCTGAATATCGATTTTTAATTCCTCTTGCAGGTCGTCCGGAAAAGACTTTGGTCAATCTGGTATTGCTGCCGTCTGACGCCATGAGTGAATTTTGATGAACTTCGGGAACACTGGATTCTTCGCATGTTAGAAAGGCTGTTCCAATTTGTACACCAGAAGCACCAAGTGCCATGGCAGCCGCAATTCCGCGACCATCCGCTATACCACCTGCTGCTATAATGGGAATATTCGCCGCATCTACCAATTGTGGCACGAGTGCCATTGTGCCTATGGCTGCTGTATCGTCTTCCAAATAAAAACCATGGTGCCCCCCTGCTTCCCAGCCTTGCGCAATGATGGCGTCTACGCCTCTTGCCTGAAGGTCTTTTGCTTCGCGAACCGTTGTGGCTGAACAAAGAATTTTTGTACCTTTTTGTTTGAATGCTTCGACGTATTTTTGTTCAGGAAGGCCGAAATGGAAACTGATCACATTAGGGGATGAAGCCAAAACTGATTCTGCGACCTCGCCTCCAAATGGAAAGTGTGTTGGTACAGTTTCTGGCATTTCATCAATGCCTAATTCGTCATAATAAGGTGTAAGAATATTCTCTATCTTTTGCACTTTATCGGCATCAATTTTGGGTTCGGCATGACAGAAGAAATTCATGTTCAACGCACCATTTGTTAAAGCACGTGTTTGTTGAAACGTTTTTGTATAAACCTCCGCACTCATCATTGCACAACCAAGCGACCCGAGACACCCAGCATTAGCACTTGCTGCTGCCATTTGCGGTGTTGACGCGCCTGCCATTGGGGCTTGTATAATCGGGTGCTCAATTTGAAGCAGATCAATTAGACGTGTATCTTTCCACATAGTCTACACCTCGCTTATTTGTTTTAACTCGGAGCGAACTTCGCGCCCTGCCCTGATTTTCATTGAAACAGCGCCAGTTTCCAAGTCCTTCCGCTCAATGATGTGAGCGTTTTCATATACCCACGGCAAACGACCCAGTTGATCCACAGGCAACACGATGTCGATAACGCTGTCACTATCTGCAATAATGTCTTCTACTTTTTCCAGAAGCTTGTCTGTTCCAAATCCTGTTGCCGCTGACACAAGAATTTGTTGTGGTGCGTCAGACTTTATATCCTGCATGGTTTGCAGCGCTTCTGGTTCTAGCAAATCAACCTTGTTCCAGACTTCAATAACTTTCTTGCGCCCGTCTTCTTCCACCCCCAATTGTGAGAGTACAGAATAAACATCATTTGATTGCGCTTCGGTATCTTCATGCGCGATGTCTCTGACATGCAGAATAAGTTCTGCTTCGATTACTTCTTCCAGTGTCGCTCTAAACGCTGCTACCAAATGCGTAGGAAGGTTTGATACGAACCCCACGGTATCTGATAAAATTACACGCGTTCCTTGTGGCAAGTTTAACTGGCGTAAAGTTGGATCAAGCGTTGCAAAGAGCAAATCTTTTGCCATCACATCAGAACCGGTTAGCAAATTAAACAAGGTGGATTTACCAGCATTGGTATATCCGACCAGTGCAACAACAGGGTGTGGAACTTTTTTGCGCTTAGAACGGTGCAGGTCTCGTGTCTTTTTTACTTTCTCAAGATCGCGCTCAAGTTTATTGATACGTTCCTGAATAAGGCGTCTGTCTGCTTCAATTTGTGTCTCACCTGGACCACCTACAAAGCCCAAAGCACCACGCTGCCTTTCCAGGTGTGTCCATGCACGAACCAACCTACCTTTTTGGTAATTCAAATGAGCAAGTTCAACTTGCAACGTACCCTCTTTAGTTTGAGCACGTTCGCCAAAAATCTCCAAAATCAAACCTGTACGATCGAGAACCTTCACGTTCCATTCTTTTTCCAGGTTTTGTTGTTGTTTGGGAGAGATTGCGTGATCGATGATTGCAAGACCAATTTCGGAGCTTTTTATAATCCCGGTAATCTCATCAACCTTACCACTGCCAAAGAGTGTTGCAGGCTTGATTGTTCTGATTGGAATAACACCTGCATCCACAACATCCAGTGAAATTGCACGCGCAAGGCTAACGGCTTCTTCCAACCGCGCCTCGCGAGAACGCACCTGTTCTCCATGAAACTCCGGCACAAGAACAATCGCCCGCTCAGGTTTTTGATCCTCTTCTGCGGTCCATTGAAATTTTTCTGATTTTCCGTGCTCGGAATCGCTCAAGCTTTAATGCCTTACGCTGGAAGGATAATGATTACTCTTCATCATCGCTTTCGTCAGATTTATCACCCATTAATACGGGTGCTCCTGGCATAATAGTTGAAATTGCGTGTTTGTACACAAGCTGTGCAATGCCATCGCGTTTCAGCAAGACACAAAAATTGTCAAACCAACTCACAACGCCGTTTAATTTAACGCCATTTACCAGAAATATAGTGAGTGGAATTTTTTGCTTGCGAACATCATTTAAAAACGCATCTTGCAAATTTTGATGTTTTTCCGCCATTTTGAATTCTCTTTTCTTATTTTTATTGTAGGTCGCAAAACCTATGATAGAATTTTGAAGCTTTAGGCGAATTTATTCCCCGTACTCCCCACACTTAAAACTATAAAGTGTACTCCAGATGTTTTTCAAGCAAAACTTGAAGATAATCTATTAAAAACTACTAAACTGGCATTATCGCCCACCTCGAAGAAGCACTGTTAAACTGGCAATCACCGCAATGACTTCCAAACGGCCTAGTAACATTACAACTGTAATAATGATCTTCTGTGACATAAGCATGTCAGCATAACTTGGCCAAACTGCGTTCGTGCCGGTACTCCATTCTGGTGCGTATAATGGCCCAGCATTGGTAATAGCGGCTATAACAGCGGTAAAACTTGCATGAAAATTCAAACCACTTAATGAAAGTGCAAAAGAAGCTATAGCGACTGTTACAATGAGAATTGCAAACAAGCTCCAGATTGCCTTCATAAATTCAACGTTAAGTTTGGTGCTGCCAAACAAACTTGGCTTTGAAGCGTGTGGATAGATTAATCTGTTCAACTCATACTGAGCCAATGAATACATGCCGCCAATTCTGAAGAACTTTATGCCTCCAGAAGTTGAATAGCACCCTCCTCCGATAAAAATCACGATTAGAACAAGCGTAGGCGGCAACAATGATAAAGCGCCTGGTCTTGATTGCAGGCCTGAGGTGCTGACAATTGAAGCTGAATTAAATATGCCTTCTGACATTGCGGTAACATCTGGCAGATTACTAGCAGAGCCTGCAGCTGCAGAAAGTGTATAAGCTATATAAATCGATAGCCCAAGCCAGGCTGCCAGAACAAAATAACTTTCACGATGTGCCTTTAATTCTTCCAATTGCAGTTTGTAGATATATTGATGCCAAAAAACGCTTGTTGCACCAATCATAAAGAAAATTGCCATGATAATCATGCCAGCATTGCCAAGCGTTAAATCAACACTCTCAATTGCTGGGGTAAGGCCGCCAGTCGACAGAGCCGTGAAGCTGAAAATCATCGCTTCAAAGGGGCTTACGTTGGCTAAAACCAGCAGAATAAAACATATTAAAGTCAAGAAAAGGTAGACACGGAAAATGCTAGCGCAAAAACTCACTAGTCTTGCATGTGATGCTACAATTGAAGCAGCTACACTTGCGGTTGCGACTTGTGGAAGCCCCCCTATTTCCCAAGGTGCCAAGACGAGTATCAGCGTGATTAGAGTTGCCAATCCGCCAAACCACTGAAATTGTGCTAGCAAGAATATAATTGAATTTGGTACTGTTTCCAGATTTGGAAACACAACTGATCCTGAAGTCGTAAAACTGGACATAGCCTGAAACAGGGCATCCATGTATGAGATGTTCGCCATGTCAGAAATCGGTATTGCTGAAATGATCGGAAATGCAATCCAGCTAAAGACAGCGAGCAATATTGCCGTATTTCTTCTGATGCCTTGCAGGCGACCCATAACAGCTAGAAAGGTTGCTATACATAAAAAACCCGCAAAGCCACTGTAGAGCAAAATGCGGTATCCCAAGTCTGTTTCTTGTGCGCTAAAAGCAATCAACGCTGGCAAAATCATTGAAGCTGCCAGAATTGCCCCGAGTGCAGAAAAGTAATAGACGAAGGCGATCATCAGAGAAAATCTGCGCTTACCCGGAACATTTGCTCAACATCATGCACATGTTCGCTTAAGGCTAGAATGACGACACGGTCATTGGGGCGAATAATGCTGTCGCCCGTTGGTCGTTCCAGTTTTCCATCATGGTATATCATGCCAATACGAATACCTGCTGGAAGTTCCAACTCACGCAATGGTTTACCCACCAATGGTGATGCTTCAAGCGCTTCTGCCTCAACAATCTCTGCTGCACCATTTTCTACAGAATAAACACCGCGTATGCGGCCGCGTCTTACGTATTGCAGCACCCTGGAAATTGTAACGCTTCTTGGGTTGATATAATCATCTATGCCCAGGCTTCTTGTGAAGTCGTGGTAACCAACATTGTTCAGCAAAGCCAAATTGGATTTACAGCCTACTTTCTTGGCCAAAACACTGGACAGAATATTAACCTGATCATTGTTTGTAATTGCGACCATTAAGTCGGCGTTTTCAGCACCGGCTTCCTGTAGAACGCCCTCATCAAGTGCATTACCGTGCAGAACGACAGTGCGGTTTAATTGATCTGCCAGCTTTTCAGCAGCACTGCGTGAACTTTCTATTATTTTCACGCGCGCGCTTGGAAGGCGTTCTTCAATACGCCGTGCAAGATAAACACCAATATTACCACCACCTGCAATCACAATGCGGCTTGCTTCGGGTTGTTCTTTCCCAAAGATGGAAATAGTTCTTCTTATTTGCGTTCTGTCCGCAATGACATAAGCAATGTCACCTGTCAGAATTTGGTCCGAAGAACGTGGCGTAATCATTTTGCCTTGGCGTGAAATACCTGCAACAACCGCGTTCAAATCCGGAAATAATTCGCTTAACTGCGATAATGGTGTGTCAACTAGGGGGCAGTTTTCATCACACTCAATCGCGACCATTGCGACAGTTTCTTCATTAAACAAAACAACATCACGCGCACCTGGTAGAGCTATCCGTCTAAGGATAACATCCCCTACTTCAATCTCAGGTGAAATAATCACATCAATCGGCATATGATCGCGTGTGAAAAGGTTTGAATATTGGCCCTGTCTGTAATTCTGCGATCTGATACGAGCGATCTTGGTGGGCACATTAAAGAGAGAATGCGCTACCTGACAGGCTACCATGTTAACTTCGTCATATAGAGTAACTGCAATAATCATATCGGCTGTATCAGCGCCAGCACGCGCCAAAACATCAGGGTGCGAACCATGACCAACATAGCCGCGAACATCCAGTCGATCCTGAATGTTTTGAACAAGTTCAGCAGAATTATCGATAACGGTTACATCATTGTCTTCGGCCGAAAGACGTTCAGCGATGCCGTATCCAACCTGGCCTGCGCCACAAATCAGAATTCTCATTGTATTATCCCCGATTGTCCCACAACATTTGCCGCCTTAACTCGCACTTTCTTCTACTGGTTTTTTCTCAGTCAAACCAAGAGATTTCAGTTTTCTGTGCAATGCTGATCTTTCCATACCAACGAATTCGGCTGTACGCGAGATATTTCCGCTAAATCTTCCAACTTGTGCTGCCAGATAATCACGCTCAAAGGCTTCTCTTGCCTCTTTTAATGGCAAGGACATAAGGTGCTCACCATCAGCACCACCTGTATTTGGCAACATTTCACCAATTTCTTTTGGCAACATCTCAGCTGTAATAACCGTTCCTTCTTCCACACGTGACAGGATCATTAAACGTTCGATATTATTACGCAACTGCCTAATGTTTCCCGGCCAATCATGCGCTTGCAACACAACCATGGCATCATCGCCAATACGGCAATTGCTGATACCTGATTGGCGTGTAATCTGGCTCATAAAAGCTGAAACAAGTTCAGGCACATCTTCGCGGCGTTGTGACAGAGGCGGTACATGAACAGGTACAACAGCAAGACGGTGAAATAAGTCTTCGCGGAAGTTGCCTATTTTAATCAGATTTTCCAAATCTTGCGCAGTAGAAGAAAGAACACGAACATCAACTTTAACCTTGGTGTTGCCTCCTACTCGCGTAAATTGTTGTTCAACCAAAACGCGCAGTATTTTGCTCTGTGTATCAAGTGGCATATCCGCTATTTCATCGATATAAAGCGTACCACCATGCGCTTCTTCCAAGGCGCCTACCTTGCGTCCGTCTTCACCATTGGCTTCCGTACCAAAGAGTTCAATTTCCATTTTTTCTGCAGTAATTGTTGCTGCATTCAACAACACAAATGGTCCATTGTTTCGAAGTGA
>CALAIO010000297.1 GCA_937923355.1 uncultured Rhizobiaceae group bacterium
CTGTGTTAATGCCGATGTCGTGCACGTCAAAGCCTGCACCTTCCATCATCATGCCCACAAGGTTTTTACCAATGTCGTGGATGTCACCTTTAACAGTGCCAATCACCATTGAGCCAAGCTTTGGTGCGCCAGTTTCTGCAAGTAGAGGACGAAGAATGGTCATGCCCGCCTTCATTGCATTTGCCGCAAGTAGCACTTCCGGAACAAACAAAATACCATCACGGAAGTCGATGCCCACAATGCGCATGCCTTCGACAAGTGCCTTGGTCAAAACGTCATAAGGTGTCCAGCCACGCTCAAGAAGAATATTAGTACCTTCAGTGATCTCTTCTTTGAGACCATCGTAAAGGTCATCATGCATCTGCGCTACCAGTTCTTCGTCGTCTAGCTCCGCTAGGATGATTTCATCTTCTTCAGACATTGGCTTTCTCCAAAACCCACAAGGCTAACCTTGATCTTAATCACTGAACTCGAATCTTTTGTGATCCAAATTCTCCTCCGCATAGAATGCGTCATTTTTTCCATTTAGCAAGCGAAAGTTAAATTACAGTTCCAATTTTGCGACGCGTTGGTAAATGAATGCGACTTTCGATATTTTTTGCCTAATTTGGTGTGAATAGTCTTGTCTCCATAAAGAATAGGCTGCTGTTCTTTCCTTCTCCCCTTGTGGGAGAAGGTGGCGCACTTGAGCGAAGCGATAGGCGTCGGATGAGGGGTAATGTCGAGACACGTAGATGTTCGGCTATCATTTACCCCTCACCCGAGCTTCTGCGCTTTGCGCAGGTAGCCCACCCTCTCCCACAAGGGGAGAGGGAAAGACATAAGTTCGCATTCACTCGATCATTGCTGAACGGTGTTATCCTATTATTTCATACAAACTTGCGGAGCTTTCGATTGAAAACCTTCCGTATTTCTATGTATTGGCTCTCATTCGAAAGCTCCACGCAGAGATTTGTAGAACCGCCTCACGGGATAAATCGCGCGGGTCCGGCCTTCAAGGAGGGAAAGCATCCGACATGCACTCCTTACCGCTCTACTGTCCCTGACCTCATCTAACTTCGGTGGCCAAACTGAGTTTTAGCGAAGCAAATCCTTTTGATTTGTTCGCCAGCAAAAATGCACGATCAGGCGATATAGGTATTATGCGGGAAGGTTGGAAAGCGGGGATAAGTTTTTTTGAATAATAGTAGATTGAAATACGAATTATTATTCATCTAAGTATTTATTTTTTCTGCCTAAATTTCTTGTGACAGGTGCCGCAAGTTTTGCCTAGGTTTGAAAATTGAGTTTTTATTTCCTCAGCACTTGTTGATGAAGCTGCTATTGTTGCAAGCTCGTTTGACCGATTTGCCATAACTTCAAGTTGTTGTTTGAAGTCATCCCAATTCTCCCAAACTGCATGCAATGCTTCACTTGGTTCTTGCGTTGACCCTTCTGGAAAAAGGGTTAGAAAATGTTTTGAATGCTTTTCTATTTTCAACGCTGCTGATTGTGCAGTATCAGCATTATAATCAACTTCGCCCTTTAACATTTGCCCCAAGGTTTTCATAGAGCTTGCGACATCGCTCATCATGTCCATTCGCTGTTTAACAACACCAGTAGCGCCATCATGGGCAAAAGATATTGAGAAAAAAGAAGCGGATAAGATAACTGCGCAAGTTAAGATTTTTTTCATTTTCTAATTCCTAATGATACGCTGTTCTAAGTGACCTTTAACACCAGAAGCATTGGGAATCGGTATGATGAAACCAACTACCGAAAATATGACTGAAATCTAATAAATCTGTCCTTCGTCATTTGCAAGCAGTATCATCAACTTCAGGTGCTTTCGATTCTATGCCATGCTGGGTTATTCGGGCTGAAGAGGATAATATGACAAATCAACTTGGAACAATCACACCTTATTTCACAGTAAAAAATGCTGATGCGTTCATTGAATTTTTAATCACTGTCTTTGGTGGAAAGCTTATTAAAGAAAACAGATATGACGATGGAAGCATCCAACATGCGCGAGTTTGTATCGGCAATTCAATAGTAATGCTTAATCAAAGTACACACGAGTATCCAGCAAACGTTTCTCAAATCCACCTTTACGTAAATGATGTTAAACATACTTATAAAATCGCATTAGAGCAGGGGGGTAGTTCATTAATGCTTCCCAACAAAAGGCCGCACGGTGATCAAATGGCTGGCATAAAAGACCCATGTGGAAATGTCTGGTGGATTGCAGCTCAAAATGATTGAATGTCAACTTCTAGCAAACGCTGAATAAAAAAGACTTACCAGCTCCGAGCACCTTCAGTTCTTGTATCTACATGCACAAAGCCAGCGCCATATACACTTGCGCCACCCACATATGGCTTTTTTGCCGTGTAGTTTAGCCACCAGCGTTTTACCCTGTTTGGCGAAACGCCTCTTACTCTGATGTCTGCGGCACGGCAACCTCTGTGATATTTGTGCCAGGAATTGCGTTTGCCTTTGCGGTCTGCTCGGGTGCGGCAATTTTTATGCTTTTTAGTATTGGTAATGATAATCGGACCCAAGGCACGTGACATGTCACAAAGACCTTGCTTAAGAGTAGGGTGGCTGCCTTTCCAGTTTAGTCCGCTTACGCGACATTTTGCTTTGGCTTCAGCGCTGGGTGAAAATTGGATGCTGGGTGTTACGGTTGCAATTGTTATGGTTGCAAATGCTGTAAGTATCAGTTTTTTCATGGGAGAGTTTATTGGCTGTTTAACAATTAAGGCTTTTTATACAAGTGAAATAATTCTTCATATTGGTTTTAACTACGTATAGGCTTACGTAGTGAGAATTTTGTAGCAAAGATACGCAAATGCCATATTGCGCCAGCGTTTGGCGCTACGGGACAGGCTGGTTTTTGTCACTCGCATAAATATTATAGCCAATAGTTATTCGTAAACATTTCTTGAGGATTTGACGATGAGTGTAGAAGAAACAGGTGACGCAGCTCCAGCACGTAGTGGTAGA
>CALAIO010000298.1 GCA_937923355.1 uncultured Rhizobiaceae group bacterium
TGAAGGTCGCGTTAGCCCTGATTGTCGCGCCAACTATCTGGCTTCGCCGCCATTGGTTGTTGCTTATGCGATTGCTGGTTCAATGCACATCGACATTACCAAAGAGCCATTGGGTCAAGATCAGGATGGTAATGATGTTTATCTAAAAGACATCTGGCCTTCAACGAAAGAAATTGCGGATCTTATTCGTACTTCTATCAATGAAGACATGTTCCACACACGCTACGGCAATGCTTTCAAAGGCGATGCTGGCTGGCAGGAAATTGAAGTTTCCGGTGGTGAGACATACAATTGGTCTGAAAATTCAACTTACGTGCAAAACCCGCCGTATTTTGAAGGCATGACCATGGAGCCTGATGCAATTGAAGACATCAAGGATGCGCGCATCCTGGGTCTCTTTGCTGATTCGATTACAACAGACCACATTTCTCCGGCTGGCTCGTTTAAAGCGGACACGCCTGCAGGTGGATATTTGACAGACCGTCAGGTTCGCCCAATTGACTTTAACTCATATGGTTCTCGCCGTGGTAACCACGAGATCATGATGCGCGGTACGTTTGCAAACATTCGTATCAAGAACCAAATGTTGAGTGATGTTGAAGGTGGTTTCTCCAAGCATTATCCATCAGGCGATCAGGCGCCAATGTATGATGTTGCCATGCGCTACAAAGAAGAAGGCACGCCGCTGGTTATTTTTGCGGGTAAAGAATATGGCACAGGATCATCTCGTGACTGGGCAGCCAAAGGTACGCGTCTTCTAGGTGTTAAAGCAGTTGTAACCGAAAGCTTTGAGCGTATTCACCGTTCTAACCTTATTGGTATGGGCGTTCTTCCACTTGTATTCACCAATGGTGATACTTGGGAAAGCTTAGGCATGAAGGGTGATGAGCAAGTTTCAATTTCTGGCCTTACAGATTTGAAACCGCGCCAAACGCTTACAGCTGATATTACGTATGCAGATGGTTCACAGAAATCAATTGAGCTTCTGGTTCGTGTGGATACAGAAGATGAGCTTGATTACTACAAAGCGGGTGGCATTCTTCATTATGTGCTGCGTAATCTTAATCGCGCTGCATAACGTTTAATTTACCAAAATCTCTAAAAAGCCGCCCTTTCAATGAAAAAGGCGGCTTTTTTTGTATGTTTTGACTGATACTTGATTGTTTCACTGAGTTGTGAGTCGTAATTGAAGGAAAAGTTTTATAGATTTCTATTTATCGGAAGATCATTCCTAACTAGCTGAGGGGTTTGTTGGGAATATATGGAGTAAATTTTTTGCGTAAATTACTTATTGCCCTATTATACGCTTCGTCTTTTGTTGGCGTTACAACAACCGCTGTTCTGGCAGCAGAAATCAGTCAACCCAAGGCTGTTGTTGAACTTTTTACCAGCCAAGGCTGTCACTCATGCCCGCCCGCTGACAAGATTATTGGCGAGTATTCCAAAGGCTCTGACGTTTTGGGTCTGAGCTGGCATGTTGATTATTGGGATTATCTTGGTTGGAAAGATGTTTTTGCATCGAAAGGTAATACTCAGCGCCAATATGCTTATGCCCGTGCTTTAAAAGAGCGTCAGGTTTATACCCCACAAGCAGTTATCAACGGCAGAACGCACGCGGTTGGTTCTCGCAAAGGGGATATCAAAAAAGTAATCAATACATTTGAAAAATCAAACCGTGGCATGATCGTACCGATTAATGCAACGATGACTGATACAAGTATCAAGATTGCTATTGAAAACAGTTTAGATGCAGCTGATGCGACGCTTTACATGGTCTTCTTCAACAAAGAACACAAGGTAAAAATCAAGCGTGGTGAGAATGGCGGCAAAACGCTCACTTATCATAACGTCGTGCATGATTCTCAAGCCTTGGGCATGGTGAAAGCCAATGGTTTGGAGATGGAATTTCCAATGGCTGAAATGAAACGTCATGGTTACGACGGATGCGCTCTGATTTTGCAGAAAAATGATTCTGCCGGTAATCCATCTGCGATTGTTGGCGCCACGGTTATTACCGACCTTTAATATCGATTTCTATATTGAACAAAAAAAGACCGACTTACTGTTTGCCAGAAGGTCGGTCGAATAGGCATGGGGATTTTTGAGTGTTGCAGCTCAGTGTGGTCCAGTTTAATGACGTCCGGGGGCTGGGGGGGCTGAAAACCGGTAGGTCTTCAAACCGGACCGTCTGAGGCAACAACTTAAATTTGCAATGTAATGAAGGTCACAACTTGAAGAGATTCAGGCAATAATGTGGTTTTTTAGCTTAAAAATTTTGCTAAATATCAAAAAATGAGACTTTTTATCTCGGAACAACTCATTTACTGAAACTAAGGTCTGGAGCGAAGCGTGAGTTGTTTTTTACTCTTGCAAAACTTTGATTTCAGTTTCATGATTATCAAATGACTATGCAGAATAATATTGTTTCCCTTCAATCTTCAAACCAATCAAAGCCTGTTGAGGTAGTTTCATTTAACCGTCGTGATATCGATACGCTTATGCAATTTTACAGTAAGCGCGTTGGGACAGGTGAATGGCGAGATTATGCCATGGACATGCTCAAGGATCATGCGATATTTTCTGTCTTTAAGCGCGCCAGTGAAGTGCCGATTTATACTGTTCACAAGACACCCAAGTTTGCCAATAAACAGGGTGAGTGGTCGCTGCTCAATGCTAATGGTCTTATCTTAAAGCGTGGCCGGGATTTAAAGCAGGTTTTGAAAGTGCTGGATAAAAAGCCAAAGCTCGTGTCGCTTTAGATTTTTATATTCTTTTGAGCATAAAAAAACGGCGCCTCGAAAGACGCCGTTCTAATTTTATATTGTGAGCTTTTATTCTTGGCTCATAAAGCCTAGAAGCTGCAAGATGTTTACGAACATGCTCACGAAGCTGCCGTACAGCATGAATGCGCCGAAGATTGACTTACGGCTTGCAACGCTTACTGCGTCACCAGCTGAGTACATGTTCTTGATGATTTGTGTTTCCCATGCAGTGATTGCTGCAACAAGAAGTACAAATGCTGCACTTAC
>CALAIO010000299.1 GCA_937923355.1 uncultured Rhizobiaceae group bacterium
GGCGCCTGCATGACCAAAGGAGAAGAGTGTAGATGCCTCACGAATGGAGCGAGGGCCAAATCTCGTACCTGAGCGATATTGAGTGCCGAAGTCGAAAGGTGCCCCTAAAATTGCCACATCAGCATCTATTGCATCCCAATCTTCACAGGTTGGTTTTTTTCCAAAGGTTGCAAAGCCAACGAAAGGTAAATTTAAGCGTCCTTCTTCATATCCGTGATCAGCCATCGTTCATCCTCTTAAATTCAGGCAATAAAAAAGGACAGCATGTCTGCCGTCCTTTTAAAAATCAATATATAAAATAAGTTGATTACAGAATTGAGCTTAGCTTCATTGCAACGCCCATGTCGCCTTCAACTTTGATTTTGCCTTGCATGAATGCAGCAGTTGGGTCGAGGTCACCAGCGATTAGAGAATCCAGCACATCCTTGTCGCAAACAACTGTGCAATCAGCGTCCTGGTTTTCTGTTGATACAGTTGGTGGTGTTGCGTTACCGTCGATAAATACACAACCATCATCACCACAATCAAATTTTACAGTTGCGCCAATGCCGCTTCCGCCGCTTACTTTTGCTGTGATTGCTTCTGCTGCTGCTTCAATGCTCATGGAATATCTCCTCGTTATAAATTATTGAGTCACATATAAATGTTTGGATGTAAATTGCAACATTTACGTGAACGTAAAAGAAACATTTTTGATTAATTGAAATTTTATCCGGTTTTATAATTCAGACGATAGACAATGGAGTTTTTGATTGAATGTAAAAGCTGCTTGAAAGAGCTTTTAATTGTTACTTTGTGAGCTACTCTTTTCTGCGGGTTATAAAATTTATTACTATTGATTGTTTGTGATGAAAACTCATCGAACTGGTTCATGTCATAAATCGTATTAAGCAATATATTACTTATGTTATGCCCGTCTGTAATTTTTGCTGTCAGATTTTCTACTTGTGGGTTGAAGAGGTCGGAAGCAAGGCCTGGGTTTTTAGTCAACAATAATTCTTGTATTAGGCCGAGTTCTGGCCTCACGGAATAGATGCTTTTTTCTTTTTTGAAGCTTTTGGCCAGTTTCACAGCCAGTGCATGATGATGTTTTTGCGTTTGCTGCACCAGGTTATAAATCAAATTATAATGCAATATGGTGATGACATCCTTTCGGGCTATCGATATTTCCAGTGTTCCATATCCTGAGAAATATTTGGAAAGGCCAAGCAAACTGGAACTGTTTTTATCAGCTTCTAAGTCTTCCAGTTTGAGTTTTAATTTTGGAAAGAAATACAAATAATCTTCATGTGATGTGTTCAGAATTTCAACTTTGTGAATAGGTTGCTCATCTATCAAATTTTGAGCACCTAGAAGGAGACGTTTTTCCGATACAAAAAGGGCAGCACGCCTGAATATGAAATCTTTTTCTTTTATGCAGCTTTTTACAAAATGTAGAATATGTTTTGTGTGAATACTTGTGCCTAAGTCGTTAGCCAAAATATATGCGCGTAGTTTTTCGGCATTAAGCATTAAGCCATCGAGTGTAAAAATTTCTGCAATCTCCGGTTGGATCATTTCAGATTTTGTATCTGTTGATATGATTGCAATATCAGACAGGTCATAATTTTCATTATGACTGTTGGAAGTGTCGCTGTAGAAAGGTGGGCAGTAAATGAAACCTGTTTTGACTTCGAGCAGGTTTTTAAGACCATTTCTGAAAAGCGCATTGGAAACCGCCCGTGCGCCGGTGTTAAAAACAAGATAATCCTTATCTACCAACGCTGAAGCATCAAACATGAAACTGTCCATGTTTTGATGAATTACATCGCAATCTGGAAAAATTCTCTCGCAGATGTTTCTGTTTTTTGCTTCATTTGTAACATGCTCGTTTGCAATCAGATTAAGAATTTTCAAGCATCTCTCCTGTAACTGCTTTTTCATAATTCAGGGAACATTTTCTGGCATCAAAGTTTCTGGCAATGAAAGACCTTGCTGCATTACATATTTTTATCCCGTTCGTTGGGTTTTGCGTCAGGTCTCTTATTTTGTTCAGGAAAACCGAGGCATCTAGTTTGCATACAAATCCGTTTTTTGTGTCGTCCAGAAAGTCTGAAAACAGGTGATTTGGCACGATGCAAATGCGCCTTGAAGCCATACATTCCAGTAAGGATTGCGGGAGAGCATCAAGTCTACTGGGCAAAATCATCAAGTCATTTTTTTGAATAACCTGCTTGATTTGATCGCCAGATAAATAGCCAAGGAATTTGATATTATTATAGTCTTGATAGGCTTCAATTGTCGTCTCTGAAAAATTACCAGCAAAATTATACATTGTTTCAAGGCCCAGCTGATGGGAAGCCTTTACGATATTAAATGCAATATCCGCACCTTTTTCCCTGCTGTCCCTGCCAAGATAAAGGACATTCATCTGCTTTCTTTTTCCAGTAAAGAAATCGGGCAAATCACAATCAAAGTAATCCGTATCAATTCCCCTTGGTGCTATGAGAATCTTATCCGTATCGTTTACGAAAGAGGCGATCCGGTTTTTCTCCGCTTGGGACATGACCAGAATTCTATCGCAGCAATGTAGATTTGAAAGTTGAATTGCCGAGTCTTTTAAATAACGTTCAGAATATTTATAGGCATTGCCGCGGATGAAGATTTTTGCGTCTATTTCTGCGCCTGCAATTCTCAGAACTGTTTTTGTAGGCTTGTCCTTGCAGGCATCGACAATGATCTTTCCAACCAGCTGTCCACCCCCCATAACATTCGTGGCAATGTCTATGTCATGTTCATCAATAAGCGCTGAGAGGTGATTTTTTATTGCTGCATGATCGCCCGGCTTAACGCGTCTGATGATAATCCTGGCATTCTTATATTGCTCGCAATATTCGCTAATGTTCGATGGCGGATTTATGAGCAGAATGAAAACATTGTGCCCGTTCAATGAATGAACAAGATCGTAGAGGATTTTGTTCATCAAAGTTGGCCAGATTTTCAGGTTGTGAATTGAAGGCAGAATAATAATATTTTTCATTTTCGTTTCTCATCATACGAAATATTATTATACAATTATAGGTTGTATTATTTTTAATTACAATTAATGACAGCGAAAAGTTCGCCATTGTGTGCCTAAAAATCCTAATGAGGAATTAGCAAAATTTGCACAAACTTTGGATTCGTACCAGGCTTTGAGTCTGTCTTAAAAATACTGGAACTATTTATTCAGGCGGCTGAATGCTTTTTCAAGCAGAGTGAGTATCAAGAACCCGCCGATTGCCCATATCAAGATCACCATGCTTTAGAAGCACGTCAGAGACTTTGAGTTCATTACCAAATTTGGAGGGCAAGAAATATTGCACTTGCCTGATCCATGTTTGCCGCTTCTTGTTAGCTTTCTAAAAGCACATTCTCATATTCTGCCCGTAGTTCTTTTTTGAGTATCTTGCCCGTTGCACCGATTGGTAGCTGATCCACAAAGATCACTTTATCCGGAATTTGCCATTTGATGATTTTATCATCATAGTAAGACAATAAATCAGCTTCAGTGATGTTAGCACCTTCTGCCTTGACCGCAAGGATAACAGGGCGCTCATCCCATTTTTCATGTTTTGCAGCAATCGCCGCAGCGCCAGCAATTTCTGGATGGCCAACAGCAATGTTTTCAAGTTCAACGGTTGAAATCCATTCGCCGCCTGATTTGATGATGTCTTTTGAGCGGTCTTTAATAGTCATAAAACCATCGGCATCCAGTGTAGCAACATCGCCTGTATCAAACCAACCGTTGTTAAGAGTAGTACCTTTTTCAGCCAGAAAATATTCATCCAGCACCCATGGGCCGCGGCAGTGAAGGTCGCCTTGCGTTACACCATCGTTTGGTAATTGGTTAAAGTCTTCATCGAAGATTGCGAGTTCCATGCCAAAGGGTGGGCGGCCTTGATTGAGGCGAATGCCCTTCTTTTCTTCGTCTGGAAAATCAAGTTGTTTGTTCTTGAGATTGTTGACAGAACCAAGCGGTGACATCTCAGTCATGCCCCAAGCGTGTAGAACTTCCACATCATAATCATCGCGGAACTTGTCGATCATAATAGGAGGACATGCTGAACCGCCAATGACGGTTCGCTGCATGTGTGGCAGTTTTGTTCCGGTTGCCTCGAGGTGCTGGATTAGACCTGCCCAAATGGTTGGAACACCCGCAGCAATCGTGACTTTTTCGGCGTTAAATAAATTAGCGAGGCTTTTACCATCAAGGCCAGGTCCCGGCATCACTATTTTTGCACCAGCCAATGCTGCTGCATAGGGTGAACCCCAGGCGTTTACATGGAACATTGGAACTACGGGTAACAAGCAATCACGTGCAGAGAAGTTCATCACATCAGGGGTTGCCGACATCATAGCATGCAGAAGTGTGGAGCGATGTGAATATAAAACACCTTTGGGATTTCCCGTAGTGCCCGAAGTATAACAAAGTGAAGAAGCGTCACGTTCTTTTAAGTCAGACGGCCATTGATAATCGTCATCACCTTCTTCCACCAAATCTTCGTAGAATTCAATCCAGTCATGTTGGCTTGCAAGTTCTTCACTACGTGCTTCCATTAACACCCAATGTTTGATGTTGGGCAGGTGCGAGCGTACACCATCGACCAGCGGAATGAAGGTTGCATCGAAGAATACAATTTTATCTTCAGCGTGTGTAAGGATGTAAATGAGCTGTTCCGGGAAGAGGCGCGGGTTGACGGTATGACAAACTAGCCCTGCGCCGGACACACCGTAGTAAAGTTCAAAATGGCGATGGTTATTCCATGCTATGGTCGCAATACGATCTGAACGTTCCATGCCACGTTTTGTTAAGGCAGAACCCAGTTTTTTTGCGCGGTTTTGGACTTGGGAATAATTGGTTCGTGTTTGTGTGCCGTCTGTATTGACCGAAACAATTTCGGTGTCACCGTGATATAGGGCAGCATGATCGATGATGCTTGAAATCAGAAGTTCCTGATCCATCATTTGTCCAAGCATTGGGTTCTCCTCCAAGAAATTTAAACTATGTTATAACCACAGAAATTGCTCGTGTGAACATGGAAAACAACATCATGAATGAAAAGATTGATCCTGTCCGAAAAACAGATGATGAGGCTTTGGAATTAACTCGGAAACTTTTAAACGAGACTAAATATAGTTCATTGGCTGTGAATGATTTTGCATCTGATTTTCCACTGGTTAGCCGTATTGCCGCGAGCTTTTCAAAAGAGACCGGATTGTTCTTTGTAGGCTCCGATTTGTCGCTTCATTCGAAATGCCTTGTACAAGATAATAAATGTTCTTTGATGTTGGGCGAACCTGGCAAAGGGGACGGCTTGGCTTACGCGCGTATAACACTTGTTGGCACAACAGTTCGGATGGCAAATGGGCATGAAGAACGTGCTAAGTTCAGACAAGTATTTTTGGAAACGCATCCAAAGGCCGAGCTTTATATCGACTTTGGTGATTTTGGATTTTATCCAATCGAATTAGAGCGTGCATATTTAAATGGTGGTTTTGGCAAGGCTTATCATTTGAACAAAGATGACTTGTTGTCTTTAGTGGGTTGAACTCTTTTAAAGTTTGACCAATAGTCTCTTGATGACACAAGAAAATGAAAATACCGCTTCCAAGCAAGGGCCGTTAACGGGCTATAAAATTATTGATCTAACATCGGTGGTGCTTGGGCCTTACAGTACGCAGCTGCTTGGCGACTTGGGAGCAGATGTCATCAAGATAGAAACGCCATCTGGTGATATTATGCGTCATGCGGGTCCTCATGTTTCTGAAGGCATGGGGCCTATTTATCTCACCATCAATCGTAACAAACGTGCTGTGACACTTGATCTTCGAAAAGAAGGCGCAAAACAGATATTGTGCGAACTTATTAAATCTGCTGATGGCCTTATTCATAACATTCGGGCAGGCGGTATGCGCAGGCTTGGGTTCGATTATGAAAGCGTCAAAGAGATTAATCCTGAAATCGTATATTGCCACGCGGTCGGTTTTGGTTCTGATGGGCATTATGCAGAACGCCAAGCTTACGACGATTTGGTTCAGGCCGTGTCTGGAGCGTCTTTCATGATACCGATGCAGGATGGTACGACAGAGCCTCGATATTTCCCAGGATTGGTAGCAGATAAAACAACAGGTCTTCATGCAGCTTATGCCATGCTGGCAGCGTTTCTTCATAAAGAGCGTACTGGGCGAGGGCAATTTGTTGAAGTGCCAATGATGGAATGTATGGTTTCATTCACCATGGCAGAAAACTTATATGGGCATACGTTCGTACCGCCCAGACCACCCATAGCATATGCGCGATCAATTAATCCGATGCGCAAACCTTATAAAACCAAAGATGGCTATATAGCGCTTATGCCTTATTCAGATGACAATTGGCGAAGGTTCTTCCGACTTGGTGGGCGTGAGGTTTTGATGGAAGATGAACGCTACGCAACCTATGCTCAGCGCACGGTTAATATTACAGACCTTTATAAGGAAGCTGAAATAATTGCTTTGCAACGCACGACTGATGAATGGATGGAAGTGCTGGCAGAAGAAAATGTGCCGTGTATGCGGGTGCATACGCTGGATAGTGTTTTGGAAGATCCTCAATTGAGAGAAACAGGCTTTTTAGAAGAACGTGAACATCCGACAGAAGGCCGTTATCTTGCGATGAATAATCCTATCAAGTTTTCGGATAGTCCAACCAAGATTGAGCGTGATCCACCCAAGCTTGGACAGGATAATGAAGAGATATTAAAGGAGCTTGGATTTGATTCTGAAGCAATTAATGAATTTAAAAAGGAAAAAGTATTTGGATAGTGCGCAAACATTTAAGTTTAAAGCAGTGAAGCCAGCAAACCCGAAGGCGCTGACTCCACTCACGAAATTGAAAATTTCAAAATCTCCGAAGAGTTTTTTCCAAATTCCACCAGGGCTTGATAGGCTGGGGCACCCTGATATTCCGCATAGTCAATTTACATGCCAAGTATCAAAAATCAACATTCCAAGTACCGTAACAACCAATTATTGTTAGTATTTGTATGAAATATACAAACAATCTTACGAAAGTAATCAAAAATGCAGCTTGCTGGCCATCTTTTAGTTAATTGTCTGAAACAACAAGGTGTTGAAAGAATATTCTGTGTGCCAGGCGAAAGCTACCTGACTGTCCTTGATGGACTTTATCAATCTGGCATTGAAACAGTTGTCGCTCGCCACGAAGGTGGTGCTTCTGTTATGGCTGAAGCTGATGGTAAAATGACAGGAAGACCTGGCATTTGTATGGTAACCAGAGGGCCTGGGGCGACTAACGCTTCTTCAGGTGTTCATATTGCTGCGCAAGATTCTACTCCGATGATTTTGTTTGTCGGGCAAATTGGCCGTCAGATGCGTGGTCGTGAAGCCTTTCAGGAAATGGACTATCGCGCGGTATTTGGTTCTGTTGCGAAATGGGTTGAAGAAATCGACGATGCAACACGCATTCCAGAGATTATCAATCATGCCTGGCATGTTGCTATGTCTGGAAGGCCTGGGCCTGTGGTTATTGCGCTACCTGAAGATATGTTGCGAGATGAAGTAGAACAGAAATCTGGCCCGTTTGTTGAAGTAGCCAGTCCTGCGCCGACCTTGGGTGATCTGGAAAAGTTTGTCACGCTATTAGAACAATCCTCCAACCCGATGATCGTTGCCGGTGGTTCACTTTGGAGTGAAGAAGATGCAGACATGCTTCGTGAGTTTAGTGAGAAGTGGGGCATTCCAGTTGGGTTATCTTTTAGACGTCAGCAATTAATGGATGCCAATCATCCTAATTATGCTGGCGATGTGGGATTGGGTATCAATCCCGCCTTGAAGGAGCGCGTTGCAAATTCTGATTGCTTGATTTTGCTTGGGTGCCGTTTTAGTGAAAATCCAAGTCAGGGCTTTTCACTTCTGGATATGCCAGGCAATGGCAAAGGTTTGGTGCATGTACATCCTGGACCCGAAGAATTAGGCAGGATTTATGCAGCAGAAGTTTCGATAAATTCAACGCCGGGA
>CALAIO010000300.1 GCA_937923355.1 uncultured Rhizobiaceae group bacterium
CATAATGGCTGATATTCTAAAGAAGATTGAACTTTATAAACGCGAAGAAATCATCGCCGCCAAGGCGGCTGTTTCATTGGATGATTTAAAAGCAAAAATTCAGGATGTCTCTGCGCCGCGTGGGTTTTACAGTGCGCTTCAAACAAAACTGAATGCAGGCGAATATGCGCTGATTGCAGAAATCAAAAAAGCCAGCCCTTCAAAAGGTTTGATCCGCGAAGACTTTAATCCGCCAGAACTTGCAAAAGCCTATGAAGATGGCGGTGCTGCTTGTCTTTCTGTTTTAACAGATGTACCAAGCTTTCAAGGCGCTCCTGAATTTCTAACCAATGCGCGTGAAGCAGTTTCACTTCCCTGCATTCGCAAAGACTTTTTATATGAACCTTATCAAGTCTATGAAGCCCGCGCCTGGGGCGGTGATTGTATTTTGGTCATCATGGCATCGGTTACCGATGATGAAGCCATGGCGATTGAAAATACTGCCTTTGAACTTGGCATGGATGTTCTTGTTGAAGTGCATAATGAAGAAGAACTTGAGCGCGCCTTAAAGTGCATGAACTCTGCTCTGCTAGGCATTAACAATCGTAACCTCAAAACATTTGATGTCTCGCTGGAAACAAGCGAACGTTTATCCAAGCTTGTTCCACGCAATAAATTGCTGATTGGTGAAAGCGGTATCTTTACGCCGCATGATTTAACGCGACTTTCCGCCTCCAACATCAAGACCTTCCTGATTGGCGAAAGCCTGATGCGTCAGGAAAATGTTGCTAAAGCCACAAAAGACCTTTTAGCCAAGAAGGCTGCTTAATGGCTGACCTCACGCACATTGGCAAATCTGGCGAAGCGCATATGGTTGATGTGGGTGAGAAAGCTTCTACATCACGGGAAGCAACTGCCATTGGCCACGTCAAAATGCTTCCAGAGACGCTTAAAACCGTTATGGCTGGCAATGCCAAGAAAGGTGATGTTCTGGCAACTGCCCGCATTGCTGGTATTATGGCTGCCAAGAAAACTTCTGACCTCATTCCATTATGCCATCCAATTGGCCTTACAAAAGTAACCGTCGACATCGAACTGGATGAAAACCTACCTGGCTTGCGCGTTTCTGCTATGGCAGGTGTCTCAGGACAAACAGGCGTAGAGATGGAAGCGCTGACCGCCTGCTCTGTTACTTGTCTTACAATCTACGACATGGTGAAAGCCGTTGATCGCGGCATGGAAATTTCCGGCATTGTTTTGAGCGAGAAAAAAGGCGGTAAATCCGGGCATTGGAAGCGGGAAAGCTAGATGTCTCTCAAAGAGCTTATTCCCGCTGATGAAGCGCTTGAGATTGTGCTCAAGGATGTTGAGCCCATTGGCGTTGAGAAGCTTTCTCTTAAACAAGCCGCCAATAAAACATTGGCGATAGATTTAACCTCCCTTCGAACACAACCGCCGTTTGATGCTTCAGCCATGGATGGCTATGCGGTCTTGCAATCTGATGTTTCGTCCCTCCCCGCAACCCTTACAGTCATTGGCGAATCCAAGGCTGGCACGCCGTTTGATCAACCTGTTCAGCAAGGCGAAGCCGTTCGTATTTTTACTGGCGCAGTCGTTCCTCAAGGTGCCGATACGATTATCATTCAGGAAAATACAAATGCGGGTGATGGCACTGTTGAAGTTTTAACGGGCACACCACAAGGCAAGTTTATCCGCAAGGCAGGTCTTGATTTTAATGAGGGCGAAACATTGCTTAATGCGGGGGATACGCTTAGTCCTTATCGCTTGGCACTGGCCGCATCCATGAACCATGCTCAAGTGCCTGTCTTCAAGCAAGCCAAAGTCGCTATGATCTCCACGGGTGATGAACTCGTCATGCCAGGTGAAGCGACACAGCCCGGGCAAATCATTGCGTCGAACACCTTTGGCATTGCCGCCAGTATTGAAAACTGCGGTGCACACGTTCTTGATCTTGGCATCGCAGGTGACACGCGTGACGCGCTCAGAGCCAAGATATTTGAAGCCATCACTAGCGACGCAGACATCATCGTGACCACAGGTGGCGCATCCGTTGGCGATCATGACTTGGTGCTACCCGTGGCACAGGAAATCGGCTTTGAGTTTGAAATCGCAAAAATCGCCATGCGCCCAGGAAAACCGTTTTTGTTTGGCCGTTTCAAGCATAAAGGCCGAACCGTCTATCTCACGGGTCTTGCGGGTAATCCTGTCTCGTCGCTCGTTGCTTTTAATGTCTTTGTAAAACCGCTTACCCAAAAACTATCTGGCCAGGATGCAACAGCCCTACAACGCGTGCCTGCCGTACTTGGTTGTGACCTAACAGAAAACGACGAACGCGCCGAATACATGCGCGCAACACTTAGCATTTCAGAAGACGGGAAACGTATCGCATCGCCTTTCACCAAACAAGACTCATCCATGCTTGCAAATCTGGTTCGTGCGGATTGTCTGGTTTACAGAGCCGTCAAAGCACCTGCTGCAAAGGCTGGTGATGCTTGTGAAGTTGTGCTGATTAGTTAGTTTGTTTCCTTTCTTTTTGGTACAGCAAGAGACTCAATTGCCTCCTCCTTGTTGGGGTGCGAAAGACGGAGAGTGCCCCGTGGCGCGAGCCTTTACGATTGTAAGCGTAGCGCAGCACAGTGGGTGGGGGTAAGCAACTATTGATCAAATTCAGAACTCTACTACAAATTCGTTACCCCCACCCGTTCTGTCGCGTTCCGCGCCAATCACGTGCCTCCCCACAAGGAGGAGGCAGAATTCTGTCCTCACCCTGAGCTTGTCGAAGGGTTGTTTGCCGCGAACACCGCACTCCCGTCCTTCGGACC
>CALAIO010000301.1 GCA_937923355.1 uncultured Rhizobiaceae group bacterium
TTGGCTTTCTACAGAATAGGCATCAACGTCATCACGTGAAAAACCATATTTGGTTGCAATCAGGTCTGCTGATACACCTTGCGGCATGAAGTATGCTGGTACAGCAACAGATGGATCCATCGGCCAAGCGCCACCGGATGCACCGATACCAACGCGAGACATTGATTCAACGCCACCAGCAATCACAAGATCATTGGCGCCTGAATTAATTGTTGACGCTGCCATGTTAATTGCATCAAGGCCAGAAGCACAGAAGCGGTTTATCTGCATACCAGGAACTTTGTTATCGTAGCCTGCCTCAAATACAGCAGCACGAGCGATGTCAGAACCAGCTTCACCAACGGGATCAACACAACCTAAAATCACATCGTCAATGACAGACGTATCTGCAATCTCGTTGCGGTCGCGTAATGCTTCCAGTGTTTTTGCAGAAAGGCGAACTGCAGGTACTTCGTGCAAAGCCCCGTTTTTCTTGCCGCGTCCTCTAGGGGTGCGAACATGATCATAAATAAATGCGTCAGCCATTTGGTATCTCCAATTTCAGACCAATAATTTCATTAACCGTCAAAACCTTCAAGCAGGGTAATGCTTGCGTTTGAAACGGCAGTTCTGTGTTTTTTAGCTTGCTGATAAGTCTCGCTATTATAACAAGCCTTTGCATCAGCCAGCGACGGGAACTCGATGACAACATGACGAGCACCAAGATCGTCGCCTTCAGCGGTTACAAATGCACCGCCACGCGCCAGAAATTTTCCGTTATACTCGCCAAATACGGGTGCAGCGCCTGAAACATAGGCCTGATAGGCATCTGATGTGAAACTGTCCGCATCATTGGCTTTTACGTGAGCAATCCAATATCCTTTTGGCATATCTGTTCCTGTCTTAAAGTGTGCGGGAAATGAGAACTTTCATGATCTCATTTGTACCGCCGTAAATTCGTTGAACGCGTGCATCACGATAGAGACGCGCGATTGGGTATTCGTTCATGAAGCCATAACCGCCAAAGAGTTGCAAACATTCATCCATCACTTTGCCTTGCAAATCTGACAATAAATATTTCGCCATGGAGGCAGTCGCCGTATCAAGTTCGCCCTTGAGGTGTTGACCAACACACTGATCGACAAAAGCCTTGGCCATTGTTGCCTCTGATTTCAGCTCTGAAAGTTTAAACTGCGTATTCTGAAAATCCATAATGCTTTTGCCAAAAGCCTTGCGCTCTTTGACGTAGTCGATTGTCAGAGAAAGTGCGAGTTCAATAGAACCCATAGCCTGATTGGCGATGATCAAACGCTCTTGCGGCAATTGGTTCATTAACTGGTAAAAACCTTGGCCTTCTTCATTACCGAGAAGATTTGCTGTTGGAATTTTTACATCATTGAAAAACAGCTCAGACGTATCATTTGCCTTCAAGCCAATTTTATCAAGGTTACGTCCGCGCTCAAATCCTTCAACCTCATCGGTTTCAACAATCATCAGCGAAGTGCCCTTCGCACCTGCAGAAGGGTCTGTTTTGGCAACGACAATGATAAGATTGGCATTTTGCCCATTGGTTATGAAGGTCTTGGAGCCGTTAATGCGATATTGATTGCCATCCTTCACAGCAGAAGTTTTTACACCTTGAAGATCAGAGCCAGCGCCTGGCTCAGTCATTGCGATGGCACCGATCAATTCACCCGTTGCAAGCCGTGGCAGCCAGCGTTGCTTTTGTTCTTCGGTGCCATAGTCGGAAATGTAAGGTGCTACAATTGCTGAATGAAGTGCAATGCCGAAGCCGTCTACGCCGTTATGCGCTAGTGCTTCAATAATGGCGGCCTCTTGTGCATAAGTTGCGCCGCCGCCACCATATTCTTCTGGTGCTGAAGCACATAGAAGTCCGTTAGCACCAGCTTTTTCCCAATCAGAACGAGGGACAATTTCGTCTTTCTCGTATTGGTCATAATTAGGCGCAATTTCACTTTCCATGAAGCGGCCTGCCATCTCCCGAACCATGGCATAATCTTCATCATGCCATGACGGGGTAAGGGAATTGAGAACTTCTTGCGGAGTTGTCATTCTATAGGCCTTTTAATGTTGCTTAGCTTAAAATGCTTCTGCTTCTAAAGACATCATGCTTTCACAACCGCTTTCAATGCGTGCCAAATGAGCAGCACTTTCCGGCATGACGCGTTCCATAAAGTAACGTGCTGTCATCAGTTTGTTTTCATGAAATTCTGAAGAGCCATTTGCGCCTTCTGCAAGAGCTTCTTGAGATTTTTCAGCCATTAGGCCCCACATGTAACCAAGAGCAACAAGACCAAATAGGTGCATGAAATCCATGGAAGCCGCACCCGCATTATTAGGGTTCTGCATGCCATTTTGCATCAACCACATGGTTGAGGCTTCAAGCTTTTTAACCGCATCACGAATTGGTTTGGTAAACGGTTGCATGGCTTCATTGTCCATGTGCTTTTTGGTGAAACCGTTTACTTCTTCCATAAAGGCGCGCATTGCACGGCCACCATTTGCAGGTAGCTTACGACCCACAAGGTCAAGCGCTTGTACACCGTTTGCACCTTCATAAATTTGCGCGATACGTGCATCACGAACAAACTGGCTCATGCCCCACTCTTCGACATAACCGTGGCCGCCAAAAACCTGTTGTGCGTTCACACAGTTTTCAAAGCCTTTGTCGGTCAACACACCTTTAATAATTGGTGTAAGCAGACCCATTAGATCGTCTGCTGCTTCGCGTTCTTCATCTGAGGCAGCCTTGTGTGAAATATCACCTTTAAGGGCAGTCCATAACATCAACGCGCGGGCTGCTTCATTAAAGGATTTTATGTTCATCAACATGCGACGTACATCTGGGTGCACGAGCAGGGGATCTGCTTTCTTTTCTGGTTCT
>CALAIO010000302.1 GCA_937923355.1 uncultured Rhizobiaceae group bacterium
AGCCTTTATCTCGCGCGTGGTGTTAATCTCTTTTTCACGTGCATAGCTTTCGTGATTGTCTTCAACCGTTGCAAGGTCATACTTGTAATTCACCATCAATCCTGCTGACTGCTTCAAGCCTTTTTCCGAGATATCTGCCATCCAGTTAAAGCGTATGAGAGAGGCACCGTTTCCAAGATGAAAACGACTGACAGGGTCAAGCGGCCAGCCGTCTGGTCGTTTGGCCTCAAGAAAATATTTTGCCAGCAATATTTTAAGAGGTTTCTCAAGCGATTGCGTTGCTTCATCAATAAAGAAGCTTTCTTCATCCCCAAGCGAGTTCATAACTTCTTTTATGGAAGTGACTTCACTTTCACCATGTTCACTGTCGAGCCATTTTCTAAAGCCGGGAATAGGTGAAAGCGTTACGAAATTTTTCAAACCGGAAAAATCCTGAGCCAAATCATTCACGACTTGTTTAATGAGAAAATTACCAAACGAGACACCGCGCAACCCTTTTTGGCAATTAGAGATTGAATAAAAGACTGCTGTATCAATGTCATCGTCTGCAATGGAAGCACGTGCTTCTGCTAACAGATCTGTAACGGACTCTGGCAAACCATTGGTTAGCGCGACTTCCACAAAGATAAGCGGCTCTTCTGGCATTGCAGGGTGAAAGAATGCAAAACATCGACGATCTGATGGTTGAATCCGACGACGCAAATCATCCCAATCATTGATCGCATGAACCGCTTCATACTCAATAATTTTTTCAAGAATATTGGCAGGCGTATTCCAATCAATTGGTTTAAGAACCAAAAATCCGCGATTAAACCAGGATGAAAACAGGTGCTCGAAATCTGCATCAAAGCTCGCAAACCCTGGTTCTGACTTTAGCATGACAAGTAAGTCTTCACGCATGTGAACCAGTTTTTCTGTAGCACCTGGAACCTGATTTAAACGACGCAATAGTTCACGGCGTTTGGGTTCTGCATCTTTTGTCAACTTTGCTAAATGATCTGGTGAACGCTCTTCGATATAGGCCTGAGCAGAGGTAATCACCGCATCAGGGTCAAGATCAAAATTATCTACAATATGAGAAAAGAATTCCCGCTTTTCTTCAAAGGTTAACTCTTCATATTTTGCCAAGACGGTAGCCGCTAACTTACTACCAGAAACCTCACCCTTTTCAGAAAAAATTGCATCGCATAACGCTACGATATTACGTTTATCGTCGGCGCCACGGAATATTCTGCCTCGTTCAAAAACACTGGAGAGAACATCCTGCAAATATGAAATTCTACTCATCAAAAAAGCCTTATGTAGATTGCATTAGTAAATCTCTATGCACAGCTTATGAAACTCATAAGACAAAGCAAGGCTTGTTTATGCAAAATGATTAAGCAGACAGATGTATTTTGAACTTGGCTCGGATTTCTGCATCTGTTGCAGGATCTATAATCACATCCTTGGGTGCATCCAGTATGGCACGCTTCCGCTCAATCGCTTTTGCAACTAAATTTGGCTTGCCAATTTCCGCCCACTCTTTCGGTGATGTTCTATCAGCAAGTTCAGGATAGATATATTCTGTCTGCATGATGGCAAGTGTTTGATCATGTCCAAGATAATGCCCCGGACCACCCAAGCAAACCGATTTCATGGCCTCAAGAGAAACACTGTCTTCGGTTACTTCAATGCCCTTGATACAGCGCTGAACCTGACCGAGAAGATCATCACCAAGAATGAGCGACTCTAATGAAAATCCAAGCAATGACGCGTGCATGCCAACGCTTTCATAAACCATGTTCAACCCGCTTAAGCCAACTGAAAGGTTTGAAATCGCCTGTTCCCACCCCGCTTGCATATCAGGCATTTTGGCGTCCGCAATACCGGCAGCAGCACCGCCAGGAAGATCGTAAAACTTATGCATCTGCGCGCAACCAGCAGATAAAAGTGCCTGTTCACCTGAACCGCCAGACATAGCGCCTGTACGCAAATCAGAAACAAATGGCCAAGTACCAAAAATTGCAGGGTGGCCAGGTTTGATCGCGTTTACATAGACAAGACCTGCTAAACATTCAGCCACCGCTTGAACAATCGCCGTTGCAAGAGGTGCAGGTGCTGTTGCACCCGCCTGCCCCGCAGAAAGAAGCAACACGGGCATCCCACCATGAATGCACTTTTCCATCACTTCGCAAGATTCAGTCGCAAACTTCATCGGCGGAACGACAAAACAATTTGAATTGGAAAGAAACGGACGCTCGCGCCATTTATCTTCACCACCCGCAATCATGTGCAGCATTTCAAATGCGCCTGGCACAAATGCAGGTTCTGTAAAGCTCGTACCAATATGCTTGCGGGTACCAGCGCAGGAAGCATAAATGGTATTCAAATCCATTTCGTAATTATCTAAAATATCACGCGCAACCATTGTGCGCTGGAAGAAGTGAACATTATCTAGTTTCTCTACAATGCGCGCTGAATCGTGCAAATCTTGGAGATACGATTCACGGTAATCATTGTTTTCAATATCGACGATATGAACCGCAGCACCAGCTGTTCCGTAGTGCACTTTGCTGCCAGACAAATTCAGATCGTGTTTTGGGTCA
>CALAIO010000303.1 GCA_937923355.1 uncultured Rhizobiaceae group bacterium
ACTTTTGCCTGAACTTCATCGAATGAATGCAGTAACAGATCGCGCCATTTTAACGCGATTATGGTGGTTACCACTAATCCGATTGCTAATGTTGTCATAATGTCGTTTAGACCGACGCCGAGCATATTGCCAAACAAGATATGATCCAAATGTACATCTGACTCAATCTTTGTATAAAGCACAATGCCAAAACCAAACATGCCTGAGAAAACAACACCCATGACGGTGTCTTGTTTGATGCGGCTGTTGTCTTTTAAGTAACCTGTTGCAAGCGCACAAAACATGCCAGCTACAAATGCCCCGATGATCAAAGGTATGTTGATGATGTAGGCAATGACAATGCCGGGCAAAACGGCATGACTTACAGCGTCACCCATTAGGGACCAGCCTTTTAAGACGAGATAGCAGGATAAAAGTGCTGCCGGGATAGCAATAATCAACGAGATGATCATGGCATTAGTCATGAACTCAAATTGGAATGGTAAAAGCAATTCTTCCAGGAAGCTCATAAGATTTGCCCTTGTGAAACATCTTCGTCTTTATTTAAGGCGTTTATTGCTTTTTTCTTTGTGGCAATCATGCCGTGTTTTGGAGCAAGGAAGAAAGCTGCAAGGAAGATGAGAGTTTGCAGACAAACGATAATACCGCCTGTTGCGCCATCCAGATAAAAGCTTAAATAGGCACCGAAGAAACTGGTTGTTGAACCAATGATTACGCTGATTAGTAGAAGTCTTGGAAAGCGATCTGTTAGAAGATAGGCCGTTGCGCCTGGCGTTACGACCATAGCGATTACCAGAAATGCACCCACTGTTTGTAAGGCTGCAACCGTGCAGGCGGCAAGAATTGCGAAGAAAATGACTTTGAGAAATTCTGTGTTTAGCCCGATTGAACGTGCGTGACTTTCATCAAAGAAAGTCACCATAAAATCTTTCCATTTCAAAAGCAGGATTGTGAGCGATACAGTGCTAATGATAACCAGTTGTAAGGTATCTTCAGGCGTGATTGCCAGAATATTGCCAAGTGTGATTGTTTGAATATCAACTGATGTCGGTGATAGGGACACCATAAAGAGGCCTAAGCCAAAAAACGATGTGAAGATCAGCCCAATGATTGCGTCTTCTTTTAATCCTGTACGCTGGTTTAAAAATAACATGCTCGCAGCGGCAAGCCCGCCAGATAAAAATGCGCCAAGCGCAAAAGGCAGTCCCAACATGTAGGCACCCGCAACGCCTGGTACGATTGCATGGCTCAGTGCGTCACCGATAAGAGACCAGCCTTTTAGCATTAGGTAGGCCGATAAAAATGCGCAGACAGCACCAACCAGGCTGCTCACCCACATGGCATTAATCATGTAGTTATATTGAAAAGGCAGAAGCAGGGTTTCCGTCATTCCTTCTTGTCCTTTTTGTCATAAATAACAAATGGACGTTCATCATCTGTAATAACGGTGACTTGTCTTGAATCTTCATCATCATGCAGGTCCGTACCCCCAAGCACGAAGTGACGAAGCACGCCGCCAAATGTACGTTCAAGATTTTCCTGAGTGAAAATTTTTGAGGTCAGGCCATAGTCAAGAACCGTCTCCTTGATTAAAATTGTACGGTCACAAAATTCTGGAACACTACCAAGGTTGTGTGTGGAAACGAGCATAACACGTCCTTCTTCGCGCATTTCGCGCAGGAGCTTTATGATTGCTTCCTCGGTTTTTACATCGACACCCGTAAAGGGTTCATCAAGCAGGATTACCTTGCTTTCTTGTGCCAGTGCGCGTGCGAGGAAAACACGTTTTTTTTGACCGCCTGAAAGCTCCCCAATTTGTCGTGTTTTAAAATCGCTCATGCCAACACGGTCAAGTGCATCGCGTACGGCCTGTTTATCTTTCTTTGATGCGATGCGCATAAAGTTCATGTGACCATAGCGACCCATCATGACAACATCTTCGACCAGGACAGGGAAACTCCAATCGACTTCCTCGGCTTGCGGGACATAGGCGATCATGTTGTTCTTCAATGAGTGTTCGACGGATTTATCAAAAATTGAAACCTGTCCTTTGGCAAGAGGAACAAAGCCCATGATTGCCTTGAAGAGCGTTGATTTGCCAGAGCCGTTTACACCTACGAGTGCAGAAATTGTACCGGTTGGAATTTCAAAACTGGTATCACGCAAAGCTGTGTGACCGTTACGATACGTGACGGTTACATCTTCAACCTTAATGCCAGAAGAAACTTGAGTCATTGCTTTTCAAGGCCATCCGCGATGGTTTGCGATGTGATGCGAAGCAAGTCTATGTAGGTTGGCACTTCGCCGTCTGGGTCACTTAAAGAATCGACATACAAAATACCGCCGTATTTTGTATTTGTTTCGCGTGTGATTTGTTTTGCTGGCGCATCTGATACAGTGCTTTCAGAGAAAACGACTTTAATGTTATTTTCCCGAACGGTATCAATCACCTTTCGCACCTGTTGGGGTGTTCCCTGTTGGTCTGCATTGATTGGCCAGAGATAAAGCTCTTTCATTTGAAAGTCTCTCGCAAGATAACTAAATGCACCTTCGCTGGAAACCAGCCAACGTTGTTCTTGCGGGATTTCAAGAATTTTTTCTTTTAATGGCGCAATCGCATTGGTGATTTCCATTTTATATTTTTCTGCATTAGCCTTGTAAGTTTCCGCATTCTGGGGATCATGTTTAGAAAACCCATCTCGAATATTGTCTATGTAGATCAGTGCAGATTCCAAAGACATCCAGGCATGAGGATTGGGCTTGCCAGTGTAGGGACCTTCGGTAATGCCCATAGGCTCAACCCCGTCACTCAAGGTTACGCTTGGAACATCTTTGAGATTGCGAAAGAATTGTTCGAACCAAAGTTCAAGGTTCATTCCATTC
>CALAIO010000304.1 GCA_937923355.1 uncultured Rhizobiaceae group bacterium
GGCAAGTTCTGCAGCTTCTACGTTCCAATTATCTTGCAGGCCTAAAACGTGCATGGCATCTGACGGTGTAAAGCCAGAAACCTGTACCAATCCACGAGACACCAGCTTGTTGAGCGTTCCGCCTTCTGAAGCGCCTTTTAAAATTTGGTCGAGTGGCTGCGGATCACTTGAGATTTTTTCAAAGACTTTTAACTCTGTGGCTTTCAGATTTCCTGTTCGTTTTTCCGCACCTGCAATTCTGTAAGCAAATTTGGCGCATAGATGAGTTGGATATTCCATCTGTGCCTGACGCTTAAGAGCAGTAAAAACGCTTTCCTCATGTTCAATTGCCAACAGGCTGATTGGTATTTGTCTGCGTGGACCAAGTTTCACCTTGGTCAAAGTTGTGTCGTCGACTTCTACAACTGAATCGCCACCCAATCCGAATGTGTGCATGGCAACAGCTTCAACCATGGTTGTAAATCCACCCACGCTTGCTCCTTGAGGCTCGATGCGTGGCCAACCTTTTTCCAAAATGGCGACATCTGTTGTTGTGCCACCAATATCAGAGATAATCGCGTCCTTCGTACCCAGTAAAAACTTTGCCCCAACGAGACTTGCCGCTGGGCCAGACAGAATGGTTTCAATGGGGCGCTTTAAAGCAAAGTCAGCGTCAACCAGCGCACCATCGCCACGCACTACCATGAGCGGAGAATTAATTCCTGTTTTTTCCAAATGAGACCGACAAGCTAAAATCAAATCCTGAATGACAGGTATCAATCTGGCATTTAACACCGTTGTGAGCGCACGTTTTGGTCCACCCAATTTTGAGGAAAGCTCATGGCTGCAAGTTGTGGCTAATCCAGTTTTTTCTATTAGATAATCACGCACTGCTAATTCATGTGAAGCATTCCGCACAGCAAAATATCCGGCGACCGCAAATCCTGAGATATTCTTACCATGCTCTTTAATAAAGCCATCAAGGCCTGACATATCCAGTGTGCGCTCATTACCACTGACATCATGCCCCCCTGGAATAAAGATAACAGGATCACCAGCCAATGCCTCTTTTAGGCCGGACTTCTCCATGTCCTTCTCATCAAATCCGATCATAACCAACCCGATGCTGCCACCCTTCCCCTCAACCAGAGCATTAGTAGCAAGGGTGGTAGAAATAGAAGTCAAAGCAATGTCAGAAATATTGTCTTTGAATTGCTTAAGAACAGCATCAACCGAACCTGAAATTCCGATGGCAAGGTTATGTTTGGTTGTCAGCGATTTTGCTTTTGCAATCACACCATCTGCATCACTAAACAGCACTGCATCGGTATAGGTACCACCTGTATCAATGCCTAACAGGATTTTGTTTTCAGCCATGTTCACAACTCAACCTTGATGATGAAACCTGTTTTCATCATCAAGCCTTTAAAGCCAAGTTCTGAAAACGACAAGAGCTGCCTTAGCCACTGTTTCTCAGACCTGCGGATATGCCATTAATTGTCAATTGAAGTCCGCGTAGAATTTTTTCGTCCTGCTGCTCTTCATCCTGTGCGCGATATTTTCGCATCAATTCGACTTGCAAATGGTTGATCGGATCAAGATATGGAAAACGGTTTTGAATAGAACGTTCCAGCAAAGGATTTGATTGTAACAATCGCGTCTGACCCGTAATCGCAAATAACATATCAATGGTCAGTTGCCACTCATCCTTGATTTTACCAAATATACGGCTTCCAAGTTCCTTGTCTGGTACAAGATCGGCATAACGTTGCGCGATACTCATATTGGTTTTGGAAAGCACCATGTCCATGTTTGAAAGCTGTGCCTGAAAAAACTGCCAGGTTTTGAACATCTCTTGCAACTTCGGCAGGCCGTCATTGCCATGTTCTTCAATGTAAGCTTTTACGGCTGTGCCAAATCCGTACCAACCAGGCACCATTAGGCGACACTGTGACCAACTGAAAACCCAAGGTATTGCGCGGAGGTCTTCAACAGCCCACGTCTTTTTTCTCGACGCCGGGCGAGAACCGATATTAAGCCCTGCAATTTCATTGATGACTGTTGCGTTCCAGAAATAGTCAACAAACTGTGCATCATCATAAACCAGATCACGATACTTGTTAAAAGCTCCTAATGAGATTTCATCCATGGCAGACAGATAGCTGTCATCCGGTTCAGGTCGCGCATCCTGAAGCAGTGAGGCTTCAAGGGTAGCGGCAGCCAGGATCTCAAGGTTACGACGACCCAATTCAGGATTGGTATATTTACTTGAAATAATTTCACCCTGTTCTGTTAAGCGCAATTGACCGTTTACCGCACCATTGGGTTGAGCGAGGATAGCATCATAGCTTGGGCCGCCGCCACGACCAACCGTACCGCCGCGACCATGGAACAGACGAAGCTTCACTTTATGTTTTTTGAATAATTCGATCAGTTTGATTTCAGCTTTATAGAGTTCCCAGCTTGAGGTGATAAAGCCGCCATCCTTGTTACTATCTGAATAACCAAGCATGATTTCCTGAACACCACCCATGCTATCGACCAGTTTGCGGTACTGCGGAATTCCAAGAAGCCTGTCCATAATTTCCGGGCAAGCTTGTAAATCACCAATGGTTTCAAACAAGGGTATGAGGTGCATGGTTGTCTCCCCTTCAGGAGAGACCAGACTTGCCTGTTTCAAGATAACAGCAAGTTCCAAAAGATCAGACGCACTTTGCGCATTTGAAATAATTGAATTACGAATAGCGCCTTCGCCATAACGCGCTTTCAACTTGGCTGCCATTTTGAAGATGCCAAGTTCTTTTTCTGCTTCCTCAGAATA
>CALAIO010000305.1 GCA_937923355.1 uncultured Rhizobiaceae group bacterium
GAACTGGGGCGCTTCGAGTTATTGGAACTTAATAATCGATAAAACTTGACCCTAGCTTGCTAGGTGTTCAATCAAGATTTTTGTTAGGCCATGCTTAGGCGCGTTTTGCGGCCAAACTGCGTAAATGCCCAGACTGTCCAATTGCCATTCATTTAACACCTGAGTCATCTTGCCTGTTTTTATATCTTCGCGTGCCAAAAATTCTGGAACGCTTGCAAGGCCATTGCCTGATTTTGAAAATTGATAAAGTGCAAATGCGTCATTAATCGCTAAAGCAGATTTTGGTTTTACTGTTTTGGTGCCATATGTTTTGTGCTGAAATTTATGCTTTATGCCTTTTACAGCTGATAGTTCCAGCCAATTCCAATCTGAAAGATCTTTTGGAGTTTCTGGCATTGGTTTTGAATTCACGTATTCAGTTGAGGCAACCAAAATTCTTTTTTCATCCTTCAACTTTTTGGAAATAAGGGCGCTGTCTTTTAACCAGCCCATGCGGATAGATAAGTCATAGCCATCCTTAATCAGATTTTTTTGAGTGTCAGAAAAATCTATTTTGAGCTGTATGTTTGAGTATAGCTTCGAAAATATACTTAATTGCCCAATGATTTGTGAATGTGCCAAAACGGCTGGTAACGTAATCTTCAATTCGCCAGAATGCTCGCTTGCTTTTGCCGTTATAGACTGAATGCCACTTTCTGCAGCTTCCATCATGACGCGTGCAGAACGTAATAGGTCCTCACCATCTTTGGTAAGTGAAATGCTTCTTGTTGAACGATAAATCAAAGCAACGCCCAGGTTCGCTTCCAGATCAGATATCTGGCTGCTGATAACTGAAGGAGAAAGTTTAAGTGCCTTTGCTGCAGCGCGAAATGAACCGTGGTCGATGGTTGTTGCAAAAATTGCTATTTGGCGAAGATTATTAATCATAATTTTAGAACAGTGAATTTTGATTGTTCTATGTTATCAACTTTATAAATTTAGTCCATCCTTAGGGCTCCAGCTGCCAGTTTAAAATAACTGGAGCAAAGACCCAAAGGAGAAGATTATGAAAAAGCTTAGAATTACATTAGCATCCGTTACTTTTGCGGCAGCTTCCATAGCAACTGCTGCTTTTGCAGGTGACAAGGATGTTGTTCAAACTTTCTATGATTATCTTAGTAACCCATCGTCGGCCTCTCACGCTGAAACGTTTAAAGGTTCAACTGTAGAAGGGTGGGAAAGTATTGGAGATTATTCTGGCAAGATAAAAACACGTGATCAGTTCATTGGCCAGCTTGGTGGCTTTGGTCAACTTATTCCCGATATGAACTGGGCTGTTGAAGAAATGTTGCAAGATGGCAACCGTGTTATTGTTCGCGGTCGTGCAACAGGTACACCAAATGGCCCCATGTTTGGTGTTGATGGCAAGGGCAAAAGTTTTGATATTATGACCATCGATATTCATACTTTGGAAGATGACAAGATTGTTCGTACATATCATGTCGAAGACTGGGCGGGCGCTTTACGTCAACTTGGTGCAAAGTAAACTTATCTAACAAGTCGGGTGATAAGTATTATCATCTGACTTGTCCATGTGGAGTATATAGCATGAGTAAACAATATTCATTTTTAAAGCCTGGTGCTGGTACGAATTATCAATGGGAAAATGACCATACCTTCGTCAAAGTCTCTACAGAAGATACTGCTGGCCAATATACGTTGATGGAAGATAACCTGAAAGCAACGTTTGCGCTTGGGCTACATCGTCATGATACCCATGCTGAAACATTTTATATTCTTGAAGGCAGTCTTGATTTTTATATAGATGGCGAGTGGATAATAGCAGAAGCTGGAAGCTGTTTGCATATTCCACCGGGTGTTCCTCATGCCTGTGTCGTTAATCAGAAAAGTGATAAAGCGCGCATGTTGATGATTTACCAGCCCTCTGGGTTTGATAAATTTTTGGCAGAAATGGATGCTATGAGTGACGAGGACCTGAATGATCCTGCAAAAATGGAAGCTTTATCACTCAAGTATGATATTATCAGCATGGGCGTTGTGCCGCAAAGAGGTTAGTACATTTATCTTTGCTTGTAGAAATTACCTTTCCTTGCTAAGCGTTTTTAAAAATCTAACCAAGGAGGGGACATCAATGACTGATGAAAATAATAATGAAAGCAATGAACATGGCCGCGTAGAAGTGCGTCAGGGCAGAACTTCTGGAACTGTGCGATACATTCTTTTTGCATCCATGGCGCTGGCTATTATTGCTGCGTTTATCTTCTTTTTCGTATATTAAGAAATCAGATTATAAAAATGACAAAGCCCAAACATTGTTTGGGCTTTTTTGGTATTATGGCCATTTTACTTCAGGTGGCATGGAGCTTAATATTGTCTCGACATTGCCGCCGGTTTTAAGTCCAAAAATAGTGCCTCTGTCGTAGAGTAGGTTGAACTCGACGTAACGACCACGGCGAATGAGTTGCTCTTCGCGTTGTTCGTCCGTCCAGGTTTTGTTCATGTTTTTCATCACGAGTGCTGGGTAGACGACGTTAAAGGCACGGCCTACGTCTTGTGTGAAGGCGAAGTCTGCGTCCCAGCCGCCTTTTTCTTCGTCTGAATGCAGGTAGTCATAGAAGATGCCACCGATGCCGCGCATTTCGTCTCTGTGTTTGAGATAGAAATATTCGTCGCACCATTCTTTGTATTCGTCATAATTTGCAACCGCATGACGATCGCAGGCAAATTTCATGCCGCGGTGGAAAACGCGTGTGTCTTCGTCCTCTTGTGTCCGTCTTGCGTCAAGTACGGGTGTTAGGTCAGCCCCGCCGCCAAACCATTGGCTGGTTGTGACCACCATGCGGGTGTTCATGTGGACAGCAGGTACGTTCGGGTTTTGCGGGTGCGCAATGAGTGAAATGCCTGAAGCCCAGAATTGTGGGTTTTCATCTGCACCTGGAATTTGTTTGCGAAAATCTTCTGAAAGTTCGCCATGAACCGTTGAGGTATGGACGCCGACTTTTTCAAAAACACGACCATACATCATAGACATGGTGCCGCCACCGCCATGACCTTCGTCGCGCGCCCAATCCTTGCGAACAAAGCGACCTGGTTCTTCGTCTGACATCGGGCCTTCAAGTGTATCTTCGAGTTGTTCGAAGCTTGCACAAATATCATCACGGATTTTTTGAAACCACTGTTCTGCCAGTTGTTTCTTTTCATCCAGATTATCAGGAAGGCCTGGAGGTGGTGGTGTGTGCTTGCCTGCCAATTTTTAATTCCCCGTGTGCTTTTCGATTGAAATGACTTGTCCATATTTTGGCTGGTTTTGCAATATGATGTGTCCAGAAAACTTGACTTGGATTAATCAAGCACCCAAATTAACCATATGTTAATAATATAAGGCCCGAGTAAATGCCTGATATTGATGAAAGAAAAGCAAGATATTCGGTTTCCGATGCCAATAAGGCCTCCCGCGCAGTGGAGCGCGCGCGAACCAGCAATAAAAGCTGGGCAGAGCGTCGCAAGGAAATGCGCAAGAATATACTGGGCAAAAGAGGTGCTTCGCTTAGCAGTTGGAAACGCGAAACGCACGTTATGCCACGTGAAGAAGCCAGAATGTTTGCCAAAAGCTTTTTGAAGAAATATCCAAAGGCTGCCTATTGGAGCGAAGTGGAAAGCTGGCGTGTGCTCGATAATGACGTGATCGAGTTTACGATGAGACGTCTGCCGAGTGCTGATTGAAGCGCAATCTAGGGTAAGCTCAATTTGCTCATACGCCCGCCATCCACTGTCCAGACTTGACCTGTAACGAAAGACGCTTCGCTTGATGCTAGCCATTTGACAAGCGATGCAATTTCTTCTGGTTTGCCTGTTCTCCCCACAGGATGAACGCGACCAATTTGCTCGCGAAATTCCTCAGGATCACCAATGCTTTCGATAAAAGCGATGTTCAAGTCTGTGTCAATCCATCCAGGCGCTACCGCATTACAGCGGACACCATCTGAACCATGGTCAACTGCTATTGCACGTGTGAGGCCATGTAACCCTGCTTTTGAAGCGCAATAGGCTGGGTGTCGTGGGTTCGACCCTAAACCTTCGATCGATCCAATGTTTATAATTGAACCCGAAGCTTTGATTAAATGCGGCATGGCGTATTTTGTTAAAAGAAAAGGGGCAGTTAAATTTACTAGAATGGTTTTTGCCCAATCTTCTGGCGAAGCTTCAAGAACCGTTCCTTCAAGCATCAAGCCTGCATTGTTTACTAGAACATCAAGCTGGCCATGTTTGTTGATGATATGATCAATAATCTGTTGCGGTGCTTCTTCGTTTAGGAAGTCTGACTTGATGCATTCATAGTTTTCATCATCTTGCCTCTGAGCTGTAATGACTTTTGCGCCTGCATCATGAAACGCTTTAGCACATGCGGCGCCTATGCCACTTCTGCCACCAGTGACCAGAATGACTTTATCTTTGAAATCCGTCATTGAACTGGCTTGCCTCCGTTTACTTCTAGCAATGCACCGCACATGTATCTGGATTGGTCGGAGGCAAGAAACAAGACTACGTCAGCAATGTCTTCTGGTTCTGCAATGCGCCCAAGGGGAACTGAAGCGTTGAGTTCATCAATTGCCTTGTCAGGATCAAGGCCTCTGGTTTCAAAACCTGTGCGTATCATGGGAGTGTTTACTTCATTAGGACAAACCGCATTAACGCGAATGTTTTGATGTGCGTGATCCATACCAAGACATTGTGTGAGCGAAGCAATGGCTGCTTTTGACATGACGTATATTGGGTGATTAGGCCCTGGATGAACGCCCCAACATGAAGATGTATTGACGATTGCCCCGCCGCCAGCCTTTGTCATAATCGGAATTGCCGCACGGCAAAGACGAAAAGGCGCTTCGACGTTAATTGCCATGGTACGCTTTAAGTCTTCATCGTTCGAAACTGTGATATCTCCTCGCGTAATTATGCCAGCATTATTGATGAGTATATCAAGTCCACCCATGTATTCATGTGCTTTTTGAGGAAGGGTGTCGCAAAAAACTGCTTCTAGTAAATTGCCCGCAATGCTGAAATCTGCATCAGATGTGCTTATGTCTGTGCCTGTTACTGTCGCGCCTTCGGCCTGAAGCCTTTTGACAATCGCCTTACCAATTCCGCCAGCAGCACCTGTGACCAATGCTTTTTTACCTGCAAGCTGCATGTTGGTTTCCTTCGCTTTCTTAATTTCAGAAAGTGTAATGAAGGAAACAACGAATTGTTAGTTTCATTTGCGACCTTGAAACCAATTTTTGAAATTAGATAAAATTCTTTTTTCTACCCAACTTGCCTAATAGCTTCTCCCAAGACCATGGCGCCTGTAAGTGCCATGTTTAGGGATCTTGCTTCGCCTGCCATGGGAATGGTCAGGCGGTTGTTTACGGCTTCGTGCACATAGTCTGGAGCGCCGATGCTTTCGCGGCCCAGCATGATGAGGTCGCTGTCTTCGTATTTAAAATCTGTGTAGGCCTGAGTGCCTTTCGTGGTCAGCAATAGAGAGCGACGGTTTTTTTGCTTTCGCCATGCTTCAAACTCTGACCAATTTAAATGCTTTTGCATGGCTGCTTGTTCGACGTAGTCCATGCCCGCGCGGCGGAAGGCTTTTTCATCCAATCTAAAGCCTGCGGGTTCTATGATATGGACTTTAACGCCCATGCAGGCGGCTAGCCTTAACAGAGTTCCTGTATTTCCGGGGATGTCAGGTTGGAATAAAACGAGATCGGGCATGGTCAATTTGGCTTAAGAGGATTAGATAGAAGCTATGTACTCTTATTTCGAATCCTTAATCAATCCGTATCCTGATGATGCGCCGCAGCAATCACCAGATACCATGCTTGCCTTCTTCTGGCATTATACCAGACCTGCGTGGAAAATTTTGGCTTTGATGACGCTGTTGATTGCCGTGATTTCTGTCATGGAAGTGGCACTCTTTGGATTTATGGGCAATATCGTTGACTGGCTGAGTGAAGCCAATCGCGAGACGTTTCTGGCCGACGAGAGCACGACGCTCGCGATTATGCTCGTCTTTATTTTGATTGTTATGCCTATTATTGGCGTATTTCATTCAATGATTTTGCATCAGTCAATTCTGGGCAACTACGGCATGATCATGCGCTGGCAGATGCACAAATATCTCTTGCGCCAAAGTATGTCATTTTTCTCTGATGAATTTGCCGGCCGCGTTGCAACCAAGGTTATGCAAACGTCGCTGGCGGTTCGTGATGCGACCATTACGATTTTGAACGTGATGGTTTATGTCTCGGTATATTTTATTGGTGCGATGGTACTCGCTGCCTCATTCCACTGGGCATTGATGTTGCCCTTTGCAGGATGGCTGGTTTTATATCTACTCATGCTGCGATATTTCCTGCCGAAGATGTCTGCCATTTCCAAACTGCAAGCTGATGCACGCTCTTTAATGACTGGACGTGTTGTCGATAGTTACACCAATATTACTACGGTCAAACTATTTGCGCATACGGATCGTGAAGAGGCTTATGCAAAAGATGCGATGGATGGTTTTTTGAAAACGGTTCATCCACAGATGCGTTTGTCGACCAGCATGGAGGTGTGCATCAAGTTCTTAAACCATCTTTTGCTGGCAGGTGCTGCCATTGCCGGCATCATGCTTTGGGTTAACAATTCGGTTAGCGTTGGCGCTGTCGCGGTTGCTGTCGGTCTTGTTCTTCGCATGAACGGCATGGCCTATTGGGTGACGTGGGAATTGGCGCGATTGTTTGAGGCGTTGGGTGTTGTGCAAGACGGTATGAATATGCTCTCCAAGGCGCAAAATATTCAGGATAAACCTAACGCACTTGATCTGGATGCGCACGGTAAACCAATTCGCTTTGAGAAGGTTTGTTTTACCTATGGTGGTGAAGGCGCGGTGATGGAAAGTCTGTCACTTGATATCAAACCAGGCGAGAAAATCGGTCTCGTCGGGCGTTCTGGTGCGGGAAAGACCACGCTTACAAATATTTTACTCAGGTTTTACGATGTCGAAGAGGGCGTGGTTAAAATTGGCGATGTGGATATCAGCGACGTGAAGCAGGACAGTCTTCGCGCAAACATTGGCATGGTAACACAAGATACGTCGCTCTTGCACCGTACCATTCGTGAGAATATTGCCTATTCACAACCA
>CALAIO010000306.1 GCA_937923355.1 uncultured Rhizobiaceae group bacterium
TTAAAAGGCGCTTCAGAAGGCGGAACGCTCAACAAGCTGGTGTCTCGTGGATTGGTACAGGTTTCTGGCTTTACACCGTCAGATGCCATGCACGTTTTAGGCCTGCAAGATAATTGGAACGTAGAAGCTGCAGAACTTGCCGCTGGTATTTTGTGCAGGGTGCGTGACCGTTTTGCACAACCGATTGCATCATCAACTGAAGATCTATGTCAGAATATAAAAATACAACTCACCACCCAAAGCTGCGATGTGATACTCCAAACTTGTATGGCAGAAGATGGCGTAACGCTGGGCGAGGGTGCAAAAGAACTGATTTCGCGTTCTTTAAACAAAGAGAGTGGTTTCGTTAAATTTGCGATTAATCTGGATCGTCCTTTGGTAGGGCTAGGTGCTTCTGCAAATGTATATTATCCTACAATTGGTGAGAGACTTGCAACCGAATGTCTGGTTCCCGGACATGCAGATGTTGCAAATGCTATCGGCGCGGTTGCGGGCGAAGTCCGTGTCCAACTGACGGTTACTGTTACAAGTTCAGACGGTGGTAGCTCTTTTCAATTCATGTCTGGCGGAAATTTGACCAATATGGTGGATGAAAAGGCAGTCCTCGAAAAAGTTCAAACTGATATGAAAACAGAACTTGCGCAGATGGCTGAAGAAGCAGGCGCTGAAACTCCTGTTTTTGAAACCAGTGTGAACGTTCAGGCGCCAACGATAGATGGCTCACGTCACTTTGTTGAAGCGGTTATCCATATGACTGCGACTGGTCGACCAAAGTTTGATTAAAATCAAACTGTCGTGTTCAAATGAATGTTATAAGAAGTGCGACGAAAAGACGGATGGGTTTCTTGTTATAGAGTCGCCAGATGTGCTTTATGCGTATAAAACGAAGAAAAAATTTTGGGTGATAGTGTGAATTTTCAATCCTTTTTTCAATCACGGTTAGATGAGCTTAAAGAAGAAGGTCGCTATCGTGTATTCGCTGATCTTGAGCGACATGCGGGTAGTTTTCCAAAAGCCACACGCTATATTGATGGTGAGATGCAGGAAGTTACCGTTTGGTGTTCAAATGATTATCTGGGCATGGGGCAACACCCATCCGTTTTATCTGCCATGACCAATGCAGTAGAGAGCTGCGGCGCAGGTGCTGGCGGTACACGCAATATTTCCGGCACCAACCATTTTCATGTTAAACTTGAAGAAGAACTGGCAGACCTGCATGGTAAAGAAGCCGCTCTTCTTTTTACTTCAGGTTACAATTCCAACTGGGCTACACTTGGCACACTAGGTGCGCAAATTCCTGGCTGCGTTATTTTTTCAGATGCAAATAACCATGCTTCCATGATTGAAGGCATCCGCCATTCAAAAGCTGAAAAGCGTATTTGGAAACATAATGACGTTGAAGACCTGGATCGTATTCTTTCTGAATACGGCCCCGATGTTCCAAAGATTATAGCCTTTGAATCCATCTATTCAATGGATGGTGATATTGCTCCGATTGAAGCAATTTGTGATGTAGCAGATAAACATGGCGCAATGACTTATATCGATGAAGTTCATGCGGTTGGCATGTATGGTAATCGTGGCGGCGGTGTTGCAGAAAAAGAAGGCATTGCACATCGTCTGACAGTTATCGAAGGCACACTTGGAAAAGCTTTTGGTGTGATGGGTGGTTACATTACTGCATCAGCAGAACTGGTGGATTTCGTAAGAAGCTTTGCATCCGGTTTTATTTTCACAACCGCATTACCGCCCGCACTTGCAGCAGGTGCTTTGGCGAGCATTCAGCACTTGAAACAAAGTCAGATTGAGCGCGCACGCCATAAAGAGCGTGTACAAAAGGTTCGTGCGAGACTGGATGCAGAAGGCATTCCGCATACGCCAAACCCTGGGCATATCATTTCTGTGATGGTGAAAGACCCGGTCAAGTGTAAGTGGATTTCTGATCTTCTTTTAAATAATCATGGCATATATGTGCAGCCGATTAACTATCCAACTGTGCCTAAGGGAACAGAAAGATTACGCATCACGCCATCACCTTTACACACAGATGAAGATATCGAAAATCTGGTAAGTGCGCTTTCTGATTTATGGTCTCAATGCGCTTTGGCGAGGTCTGTTGCTTGATTCAATTTCTTAAGATGTTGTATCAGAGTAGTGAGTAATCGCTTTAAGTGTCTGTGATGATTGAAATACTTTCAAGAGGGTTATGCCAGACGGTTGCCCTGTAAGGAGATATTAGCAAAGTTTCGAGCGCCTTCTTTTACCATATCGCCTGTAACAGCCTCCTGCCAACGATAACCAACGACGCCACGAGATGCTTTTGCAATAACGTTATTGCTAATCGATACTTGGCCTGTACCTTCCACCACGCTCACATAAAATCCGGTTTTAGTGTCGCGAATGATATTGCTGCTTGCGGTAACATTTCGAAGATACTCGCCCCAGCCCAGTAGCATACCAAAACGAGACGTGCGCTCTATTACGTTTCCTGTAATGGCAATATCGGCTTCGGCAAGAATACCAGTTCCAAAAACATGTTGGTCATCAGGGTAGGGTGCATTTTCATGGATGTTGCGGACAAGGTTGTTGGAGCAAACAGTCAAGCGACCACCTTGGTCCAGGTTGGCAATGGAAATACCGCGAGCGCCACCGTCAACAATATTGCCAGAAATAAGCGCGCCTTGAAATGCAAACTCGGAGTAGATAGATGTCTCGCCCGCACGCAGGCAAGTGTTGTTTGTGATTTGAATATTGCTGCATGAGTTGGAACGCACGGTTGAGTATGCGCAATCTGAAACATGGTTATTTGCGATCATCACACCATCAGCTTGCCAGGTGTTAATGCCGTTTCCGTATTGACCCGTGCCACCCTTAACAGCGGAAATAAATTTCACACGATTATTGGTAATCATGGTATTATCTTCACCCACATCACGGCGATAAACCAAAACGCCCGCATTGGCACATTCAGAAACCACATTGTCAGATATCATCATGCCCGTATTGGATTGGCCTACGATGCCAGCTGTTCCCACGGCTGTATCAATTCGGTTTTTAGAAATTCTGCCTGCTGATTTTGAGGTTTCAATGCCTGATTGAGAAGCATTGGTGATCTGACAGTTTTCGATGCTCACATGTTTTGCATTCACTATACCCAGGTTTGCCTGGGCATAATCTTTTACGGGTAGCAGGCCGCCGTCCAGTTTGATGCTTTCAAGTTCTATGTGGTCTGAGTTTTCTGCATAAAGAAAATGATCGCCGCCAGCATATTCAAAAACGGTAGCATTGCTGGTGCCATATAATCTTGTGTTTTTGGGCAAAGTGAGATTAGAGATTTTATATCGGCCAGGCTCAATGAAAACAGTTTGATTGGATAAAGAAGCCTTCTCCAGAATTTTTTGAAGTTGCTTGCCTTGTTCATTTGTAGAACCAGCACGCAAGCCTTCAGAATTGGCATTTACGCCGCCACCAATTGTGCGTGCAGCAACAGATAAAGAAGACAGTGCAATGATACTTGCGCCAGCACCTGATAGGAAATTTCTACGATTTAATGCCATTTTATGAACCTCTCCCTTAAATTATGCAGGAAACGTGCCATTTTGTTGCATTCTTCCTTTGCGATTACAGAAAATAATAAATATGTATGGAGTAACAAATTCGCCTGAAACAGGCCAAGGGAGCAGATGATGATTAAAGATGGTGCACTTTACGTTGGTACAAGCCGTAATCCTGATGATAGCCTCAATAAGGGTGAGTATTTAAACCTCAAACTGGCGAACCGGCATGGCCTCATTACAGGTGCTACAGGTACGGGTAAAACGGTCTCTTTGCAAATATTAACCGAAGGCTTCTCAAATGCTGGTGTGCCGGTTTTTTGTGCCGATGTTAAAGGCGATTTATCAGGCCTTGCTGCCAAGGGTGAAGCCAAGGACTTTTTGTTAAAACGTGCCGAAGATATCGGTTTGGATGATTATCAGTTCCAGGAATTTCCAGTCATTTTTTGGGATTTATTCGGCAAACAAGGCCATCAGGTTAGAACCACACTTTCTGAAATGGGCCCATTATTGCTGGCAAGGCTTCTGGACTTGAATGAAACCCAAGAGGGGGTTCTTAATATTGCTTTCAAACTGGCTGATGATGAAGGCATGTTGCTTTTGGATCTCAAGGATTTAAGAGCGCTATTGTTATCCATGGGCGAACGCTCGTCGGAACTAACAACCGCCTATGGCTATGTATCCAAGCCATCCATTGGCGCTATACAACGTCAATTACTGGTGCTGGAACAACAAGGCGGCGAGGGGTTCTTTGCCGAGCCTGCCTTGAAAATTTCAGACCTTATGCGCACGACGCGTGATGGCCGTGGTGCGATCAGCATTCTGGCCGCAGATGAACTGATGCGTTCGCCGCGTCTTTATTCGACTTTCCTTTTATGGCTGCTGTCAGAACTTTTTGAGGAACTTCCTGAAGTCGGTGACATGGATAAACCAAAGTTGGTTTTCTTCTTCGACGAAGCACATTTGATGTTTGATGAAGCACCAAAAATTCTGATCGAAAAAGTCGAACAGATGGTCAAGCTTATTCGCTCAAAAGGTGTGGGCGTTTATTTTGTGACGCAAAACCCGGTTGATATTCCTGATGGGGTTTTATCCCAGCTCGGTAACCGCGTTCAGCATGCGCTGCGTGCCTTTACACCAAAAGAGCAAAAAGCAGTGCGCGTTGCAGCTGATACATTCAGACCAAACCCTGCTTTTATTGCCAAAGAAGTCATAACAAATTTGGGCGTTGGTGAAGCGTTGGTTTCAACGCTCATGAAGAAAGGCGTTCCTTCTATGGTGGAGCGCACATTGGTGCGTCCGCCTGCATCACGCCTTGGGCCGTTAACGGATA
>CALAIO010000307.1 GCA_937923355.1 uncultured Rhizobiaceae group bacterium
CCAGATACTTGCGAGCCAGAGCTTCATCAGGTTTTTCAACGAAGGTTAAAACCTTGCAGCCGCCTTCAGTCAAAACCTTGTCACTTGGCAAGATATAGCCATATCCGGTGGCAGGGTAATCCGGCTTGATGCCAAAGGTAATCAGATGCCCTTGTTGGGCTGCCTCAAGTGCACTCTGTATAGTTTGCTCAAAGCCTTTTTGATCGTTGATTGCATGATCAGCGGCAAGCACCAGCACAATTGAATTTTGATCCCGCTCCAAAGCCTGAAGACATCCGGCAACAATCGCTGCACACGAGTTTCTCTGCATTGGCTCAAGAATAATATCCGCATCAACTTCCAGAATATTTAAATCTTCTGCAATCAGAAAGCGATGATCATTTGCACCTATTATAATAGGGTTCTGGTCAAATAGCTTACCCGAGCATCGTAAAAGTGTACTTTGAAACAGACTACGTTCGCCACCAAGATTTAGAAATTGCTTGGGTCTCGTATTACGCGACAGCGGCCACAGGCGCGTTCCTGCACCACCACTTAAAATTATTGGTGTGACTTGAGCGTTTTTGATATTACCCCACCCGGCAGCTGAAAAACCTATGCAACAATTCTCATATCTTTAGCAGATACAGTGCCTACGATATCAAGATTTGCATCAATAGCCAGCAAATCTTGTGTTGTAAGTGGTGTATGCAATTCACTGTTTTGTTCATGCTCTGCACGAATAGAAATCGCAGGAAGGTTTAACGCACGGATGATTACTGGCGGTGTTTCTTCTTCCGGCAATTGCCAGAAACCAAATTTCGCAGCCAATTTACCAAAGAACAGATGCGAACTGGTAATACCAAACGGTACAGCCAAAATTGGGCCAATGAACACTGGTAAGCAGATCAGCAATGTTAAAGCATTCAGATTTCCAACACTAAGAACGCCAGCAACACCAATGACACCAAACAAGACTTGAGGCCATAAATGTTTTGCTGTCACACCAAAGGGAAGCGATTCAGCACTGCGAGATTGTGTTGCCCAACCTTTCGCCTTGCGGAACACGAAAAGTTGGAAGAGGAAGATTGTATTTGCAACAGCCATAATAGGTGCAAGCATCATGGAGAAAACGATCTCCAGAAAAGAGCCAAAGACTACTGCAACTGTGCCACCAAAAGATTTACGCAAATCCTTACGCATCAAAACGTCTGCGATAGAAGCAATCTTTGGCGCAAAAATCATACCCATGATGATCGCAAACAATGTGTATCCAGGTCCAATACCCTGCATTTGGACACCAACTTCAGGATAAACGAAAGCAGATGTACCCACGATGATAAAGAGCATCCATGCAGGCGAGCCAATAAACATCAAGATTGCAAGCACAAGTTGAATACGGCTTGTAGGCAACAGACCAGGCTCATTTAAAAGTTTGAAATATTGCATATTACCGTGACACCAGCGCAAATCACGACGAATAAACTCCAGAATGTGTGGCGGGTTTTCTTCGTAAGAACCCATTTCTTCTGCAAGCACACGACATTCAAAACCAGCACGACGCATATATACAGCTTCTACTTGGTCATGGCTCAATATCCAGCCAGAAAGCGGGCCTTCGCCTTCCATTTTCGGAAGATGACAATGGTCTATAAATGGCTGTAATCTGATAAGCGCGTTATGCCCCCAATATGGTCCACAATCAGCCTGCCACCATGCACTACCGATTGTGTAGGACTTCATGCCCATGCGCATTCCAAATTGGAAGACACGTGTAAAGGCACTGTCAGAAGGAAGACCAACAACAAGACTTTGCAAAATACCTAGCTTATCATTTTTCTGCATGATGCGAACCATGCGTAGAACAGAAGACGCCGACATGACGCTATCTGCATCAAGTGTCAGCATGTAATCATGATTAGAGCCCCAACGCTCACAAAATTCACGTATGTTACCCGCTTTAAAGCCAGGATTATCTTCGCGACGGCGGTAAGTAACATCTACTTGCCCAGCCCACTCTTTTTTCAATTTGGCAAAAGTCGCTTCTTCTTCGTCAATGACTTCCGGAAAATAGCTATCACTTAAAACATATACGTGAAATTTATCACCTTCACCTGAAGCCACAAGACGCGCCATCATGGCATTAAGATTGCGGCTTACCTGTTGGGCATCTTCATTACGAATACACATTGCAATCGCCGTAGAAGAGGTAATTTTTTCATCACCCGTAACTTCAGCAGATGCGGGATAAACATGTGCAGCTGCATTTTCCTTGGTGCGCAGTAAAATAAATCCAATGACTGCATTCCAAAAACCAATCGCAGTCCAAGGCAGCGTAATCGCAAAACAAATCAGCAAAACCCATTCAGCCGCGACAATGCCCCCTAGGGAGAGCGAATATGCCATCATGCCGAGAAGTCCTAAAATTGTGACTACAACCAAGGAAGCGAAGATTTGTCTGCGAATTGTCGGTGTCATACTTAAGATTACCCAAAAACAAAATTTACAAATATATTTGACAAATGCTCAATCAACCGCCTTTTAGGCATAAATGAGACAAGCATTTTTGCGATGTCCCACGTTATAGAGAAATTTAACTGAACTGTGTCTGAACAATTGCCTCAATTAAATGTTACCAGCACGCGAGCGAAGAGACTTACCTATGAAGCTGCATGTAGTGCGGGAATAGAAGAATGTCAACTTGCTGATTTAAAAGACAAAAATGTAATGATTCAAACGCTTTACAGTGGCATTAGTCGTGGTACCGAAAGCCTTGTCTATCATGGTAAAGTCCCAATAAGTGAACGTTCTCGCATGAAATGCCCGCATCAGACAGGCGATTTCTCCTATCCTGTGAGCTATGGTTATGCCTGTGTTGGGAAAGTTATTGAAACACAAAGTGATGTGTCGCGCGTAAAAACTGGCGACCTTGTCTTTGTTTTACATCCCCATCAGGACTTTTTTCAGGTTCATGAAGATGCCTGTAATGTAATTCCGACGGACTTGCCAGCGTCTCAGGCCGTTCTCTCAGCCAATATGGAAACAGCTCTAAATGCAGTTTGGGATGCAGATTTAAAAGAAACGCAACATCACATGGTAATTGGTGCAGGCGTGGTCGGACTGCTAACCGCTTTTTGTTTGAAATCAAAGTCAGGACATGTGCCAACAATCGTTGATATCAATACAAAAAAGAAAGACGTAGCAGAAAAACTGGGATTGAAATTTTTAACACCAGATGAAATCAGGGTTTCTGAATTGATAGAATACGAACGCTTGTTTAACACCAGCGCATCAGCACAAGGTTTGCAACTTGCCATCGATAGTGCTGGCTTTGAAGCAAAGATAATCGAAATGAGCTGGTATGGAGACAAACGGGTAACTTTAAATCTAGGCGGTGCGTTTCATTCAAAGCGCCTGCAAATCATTTCAAGCCAAGTTGGGCATGTATCGCCCGTAAAACGTAAAACACATAGCTATTCTGACCGAATGCAGGAAGCCATGAAATTATTGAGCGACCCAAGACTCGCAGCACTGCTTGAACCTGAAATTGACTTCGAAGCATTGCCTGACCATCTTCACGACATATTTAACCCCAATAGCAGTGCGCTTTGCCAATTGGTAAAATATAACACCGCATAACAAATCAGCAATTTAGGAGAATACCCTTGCACGCAATCGAAGTTCGCGATCACATCATGATTGCCCATTCATTTAAAGGTGAGTTTTTTGGCCCTGCCCAAGCCATGCACGGCGCAACCTTTATCGTTGATGCCTGTTTTATTTCCGAAACACTGGATGAAAATAATGTGGTGATTGACATTGGCGCAGCCCATGATGCACTGAAAGCTGTTCTACAGCCGATCAACTATACAAATCTTGATGAACTGCCCCAGTTCGAAGGTGAAAACACCACCACCGAATTTTTGACCAAATACATTTTCGATCATTTGGCAAAAGCTGCAAACGCTGGTGAACTTGGCCGTAAGAAAGGTGAGCTTAACGCCATTCGCGTTACCATCGAGGAAAGCCATGTTGCACGCGCTTGGTATGAGGGCAAACTTTAAACATGCGCATCCTCTTCGTCATACCTGGAGACATTAATCTTCCCACGGGCGGATACCGTTATGACAAGGAAATCATCAATGCCTGGAGAACTTCTGGCATTGATGTTAAGCTTATAAGTCTTGAAGGTAATTACCCTTTTCCAAGTCAACAAGACAAGGCAAACGCACTTGATGCAATCAAAGATTTTCCTGAAGCAGATATTGCTGTTGTCGATGGATTACTCGGTGGCGCCTCGCCAAAATTTATGAATGCGCTTTCCAAAATCATGCCAGTTACAGCACTAATTCATCATCCACTCTGCTTGGAAAACGGATTGGACAAAGAGACTGCTCAAGCCTTGAAAGCTTCAGAACAAGAAGGGCATGAATTCGTTTCACAAATCATCACCACGAGCCCTGCCACAACCAAAACGGTTGCAGATCTATTTGGCTTTGACAGCAATAAAATTTATACAGTTTTGCCTGGCGTAAAAAGAACGCAAGTTTCGCAAGGTAGTAAAAGCAAAACCGTTCACCTGCTTTGCGTCGGTTCGGTTATTGAGCGTAAGGGGCACAAAACCCTACTCCAAGCTTTGGGGCAATTGAAAGAACTGGATTGGCGTCTTGATTGCTACGGCAGCACAAAATTTGATGAAAAACTTTTTGATGAACTTCAAGACATTACAAACAAAGAAGCCTTGTCTAAAAAAGTAACTTTTCACGGTGCGGTAAGCGATGAAATGCTCGAAGCAGCTTATGCAAAATCAGATGTTTTCGTTTTGCCGTCGCTTTTTGAGGGCTACGGCATGGTCTATGCCGAGGCCATTGTTCGCGGCCTTCCTGTCATCGCAACAACAGCGGGTGCAATACCGGACACGGTTCCTAAAACCTGCGGTATTTTGGTTGAACAAGAAAATATCACCACGCTTTCGCAGGCGCTTGAACAAATGATCTTTGATGAAGATTTAAGAAACAACCATAAACAAGGCGCGCTAAACGCTGCGGCAGATTTCCCAACCTGGCAAAGTTCTGCGTCGCGATTTGCTGAAATTTTAGAGGATATAACATGAGTGGATTTTCAGCAGAATGGCTAGCACTGCGCGAACCTGTCGATCATCGTGCAAGAAGTGAAGAAATATTAGGTGGCGTTGCAGGCTGGTTTGCTCAGGACGATGCTTTGCGGATAACCGATATCGGAAGCGGTACAGGCTCAACCCTTCGCGCACTAAAACCAATATTATCGCAGCGGATTGCGTGGCATTTGGTTGACCATGATGACGCTCTGCTAGAAGTTGCCAGTGGGGAAGCGAAAGGTGACAGGGTTGAATTTTCGCTTGCCGATTTATCACAATCGCTAGACGCAATTTTCAAACAGCAGCCAGATTTGATTACCACCTCTGCTTTTCTTGATCTGGTTTCAAACGACTGGCTTGAAAATATGGTCCATGAAATAACATCCAGAAAAATTCCATTTTATGCAGCGCTCAGCTATGATGGCAGAGCCGCATGCGACCCTGGATTGGAAATGGACACGCAGGTCCTTGACGCTTTTAATACCCACCAGAGAACTGACAAGGGATTTGGTAAAGCCCTTGGCCCCGATGCAGCAGATACAACCATCAGACTTTTTGAAAAAGCAGGCTATCAGGTCACGCATGCAAATTCTGACTGGATTGGTAATGCAAAACACAAGGTCTTTCAAATCATGCTTTTGCAAGGTTGGCACGATGCAGCTTGTGAAATTGAGTCAGAAAAATCAGCTGATTTCAAAGAATGGCTTTTGGAGCGCATAAACCTGATTGAAAATCAGGAAGCATCTTTATTTGTCGGACACAAAGATATTTTTGCAGTTCCGCTTTAAGACGATGTCTTGGCAAGATTGCAGTCAAAAAGAACATCCCGCCCAAGTGGATAAAGCGTAACTTCAGGACGAAGCGCTTCATCCAGCTTGTCTATCGGTGATAAATTCAATCCTGAAAGCCCACCACCCATAATAACAGGTGCAACAATCAGATGAAGCCTGTCCAACACGCCTGCATCCATAAAATTGGAAAGCGTCTGATTACCGCCCTCGACCAGAATTTTTTGATAGCCCCTACCAAAAAGCGCCTTAGTGATTTGAGAAGGGCAGATATGAAACTCTTCGGCCGGCAGTTTTATAATTTCTGCCTTGCCCAGTGCGGGGTGTTCGGTCTCATTTGAGGTAATGATGATGACATTGGCAATATCATCACTGAAAAGTTTTGCGTTCAAATCAACACGACCTCGCGGATCGATGATTACACGAACAGGGTTTATCCCCTCGCACAGACGAACACTAAGTTCAGGATCATCTGCGTTTACGCAACCAACACCCACAATCACAGCTTCTACATCGCGACGAATTTTATGCAAATGTTTCAAACCGCAATCACTGTTGATATATTTGGAATCGCCCGTTGGCGTTGCAATACATCCATCCAGCGTTTGGCCCAATTGGCCAATAACAATTTTCCCACTCGCGCGTATAGACGCGGTAGGATCTGATGTACTTATCGTAAATGGAATATTTTCTGGCAGGCTTGTCATGCAAACTTTTTGATAATGAAAGATTTAATCAGTTTGCACAATCTACCTGAACTGCGACTGAATAAAGCCCTCACTCAATCAAAAATCATTGCCAATTTTAAACTTAACGTGATTAAGCGATTTTAGGGTGAGCAATTAACCTGTTATGCTACCTTTAAGCGTAATCGGTCTTGGTGCCTGATTGCCAGGAGCATTTTTTAACTTGCCCAGTGTTTTATCAACATCACGGGATTGTTTAAAAACAACTTCGCCCCCACGACCAAACGCAGCTTTTAATGTCATCAAGTCACATGTGCTTGCCAGTCGTAGACCAAGCTCGCGCATGTGAACCCTACCATAGCAAAACTGCGCAATACGAGCTCTTTGTAACGCTGGCATCTTACTGCCAATTTCTACAGCATCAGCTGGATTAGACATGATTTGCTGCATAACTTCCGCTTGGGATGGAGCGGAAACACTAGAAACGGGCGTTTCTTCTAATTTTCTCTCTGCTTGCATAATGGCGACTCACTGTTCCGATTGGTAAATTATTTCCGTAAGGTAACTTGTCGCTATAATGGAGCAGTTATTGTTAACATGAAGTTAATTATCAATTCACAGCTTGTAAACTTTTGATGAATAACGATTTTTATCGATTATGAATTATGATTTTTCGCCTGAAATATAACCCTTGGCGACCTCAGCAATACGTTCAGGGCTGAGAATCGGTGGCATAAGCGTTTTAAAATCTCCATCTGGACCAACCAGATAGATAAAAGAACCATGGGCATATATCGGTCCTTCTTCAGGATGCTCATAGACCAATGATTTTTCAACATTAAAAGCCTTATAGGCCATATCAAGCGCATCTTCGCTTCCTGTTAGGCCAATCATATCCTTATGATGGTAGGAAAGCGCCTTTTTCATATTGTCGACGGTATCTCTTTCTGGATCAACCGTAATCAAAAGTGGCGTCACTTCAATATCCTGATTTTTCAAAACATCGACAGCTGCAGCCATTCTTGGCAATGCCACAGAGCATATCGCCTTGCAATTCGCATAGCCAAAGAAAATCATCTGAAAATGCCCATCAGGATTTTTAGAAGTTCGTTTTTGGCCATTATGATCAATCAAATCAAAATCGCCGCCTTTGACATCCGGAAACCCTAGCGTATTTGGCGAAGTCTCTTCCTGGTGTTTGAGGGCATCATTAAGGTTTTCATGCACAACACCATCATGCGCAATAGCCGTTGACGACAAAAACAACGAGGCAATCCCCAATATAATAGTTTTTCTCATCATAAAGGCCTTATTGATTCTCTTTTGCGTATTTGATGTCAGCTTCCTTACCAAGACCAAAATGGCCGGTTGCTTCAACCTGTTTGATAACGCGTGGATCACGCTTGAACCACGGCCCCTTGCCTTTGGCTTCAGGATTGCGCGCAGCCCAGGCTTTGGTCCATTTATTGGCTTTGTTAAATTCTGCAGCACCTTCGGCCTTGATGAACTGAACCATATAGAATTGTGTATTATGCTCTTCAGGATCACCAACCATAATACCATCTACTTCAACTTTTTGATTACAATACGGTAGTAAATCTTCTGCAGCACCATTAAAAGAAAACTGTCCATTCTTGAGCACTGCAATCAATTTGTTATCAGCATCGCGAACAAGACCCAATTGACGGCTTCCATCACCACAATTATCAGCACAATCCCCGGCAACTTCGCACAAAAGGTCAACAACCTTGGCAGAGAAAGTGGATTGCACCGCTTCATTCAGGCCAAAGTCCTTGGCCTTGCTGCCTTTTGAAAAATCAGCAGCAAAAACTGTAGAGGCTGAAAATGCTAACGCAAGTAGGGCTGAAGATGTTTTAAATGTTTTAGTTTGAAAAATTTTCATGACAGACACCCTCACTGATTATCTAGGAAGTTTTTAGGAAATGAATTAGGTGGAACAGCACCATAGTCTTCATGGTTCAAATTGGTAATGCCATCATTGGCGACAACATCTTCCACAACCAGATAATTCACACCGTCCCGCACATAGTGCATGCCCTTTGCTGTTATGGCATCTGACTGGATTTCCATAATATTATCAGACTTGGCAAGCGAATCTTCGCCCTTAAGCTTCAACACCATGTAGATTTGACCATCTTCATCTAGGACACCAACAGGAATACCACCCGCTGCACACCATAAAGCACAAGTATGGTGGGCAGAACCGACAACGGCATCTTCACCACCCATGACGCCTGATAGATAACACCAGGTATCGATAATCTCCCCCTTGATTTCTATCGGCTTTGCCTGTGTTGCTGAAAAGGCCAGATTTACATTGGCAAAACAG